>NZ_JAUBQW010000218.1:0-6257 GCF_036701485.1 Microcoleus sp. Pol11C3
TCTATTTTCAGCGCGGCTTCTTGGCTCTATCCTTTATGCAGCAAGCATTATAGGTACGTTGTCACCCGCTAAGGCTTGAGGGTGACATCGGAGTCTAATGCCTCTTCTACGCGATCGGCAATATCGTCAACGTCTTGATTCTGAGCAGTCTGTGCGGTCGTGGTTGCAGGCGCAGAAGCGGTTGGATCAGTCGTATTTCCAGTGGCAGTTGTGCGAGCAGAAGTAGATGGAACAGTTGTCTGTGAAGTATTGGGGGAGGTGCAAGCACCTAAACCCAAAATTGCAACTGTGCTGACGCTGATTCCTTGCACCAATAGCTTTAATAATTGCATATTCTTTGTTTGTTTTTTTGGCGTTGCTCAATTACAATATCAGAGCATAATGGGTCATAAAGTAAATTTTTATGAAATGCCCTGAATGCAGCTCAACTCATATCCGCAAAAATGGAATCCAGAGAGATAAGCACTCATCATATTTGTATCGATTGCGGTCGGCAATTTCTTGACAAATATACAGAGCATAGAGGTTATAGTGATGATGTGAGACAGGAATGCCTAAAAATGTATGTCAATGGTATGGGATGAGCGAGCTATTGAGAGGGTTAAAGGAGTGCATCACACTACCATAATCAAATGGGTTAAACAAGTTGCAGAGCTACTACCCGATGCTTATAATCCTACTGTGATACCGCAAGTATGTGAACTTGATGAACTTGAAACTTTTGTCTGATTAAAAAAAAACTTGCATCTGGATATGGACAGCAGTTGATCACTTCCAAGAAGGAATTTTAGCATGGGTTTTAGACGATCGAGCGTGCTGAAACATTTCGTCTTTTGTGGGCAATTGTGAAGACATGGCAGTGCTATTTTTACGTTACGGATGGATGGCCAGTCTATCCAATGTTCATCCCAGATGGCGATCAGATTGTGAGCAAGACTTATATGACCCGAGTGGGAGGAGAAAACACACGTCTACGGCATTATTTGGGAAGGCTTCATCGCAAGACACTTTGTTATTCTAAATCTGTAGTAATGCTAAAACATTCAGTTAGATTGTTGAGCCACTACCTCAAATTTAAGGATGTTCCAGTCGCACAGCGATTCATATTGTAATTCAGCAACGCCCAAAAAAATCTACGGGGACTATTTTTGAGGTTTTATCAGAACCAGTCGGATTTATGCGGCAAGTTTCGATTCAGGATATTCGCCGGAACCTGAATCCTGAAAATGTTACTGAGAAAAAACTGCGTCAGGAGTTTCGTTTTGTAAATTAGAAAATCATGAAAAAAGTCCGCGATTTAAACAGAAATAGAGCGCTAGATGCCGCCAGTGCGCTCTGGGATCTAGTGGTCGATCGGAACGATGTTAATTCAGCTAATTGCGTTTGCAGTTTTATCGAACCTGCAGCCTTCGCTGCATGGCTTTTGCAGCACCACCAGGGAGATAAAACTGCGCAAAATGAAGCGGTGCAAGCGCTTGCCGACGCGATCGAACTCTCCCAGATTCAGCGAGATTCGGTGACCATCGGGAAGTCTCCGGCGGAATTTGTTAAGCTCGATCGCCCGTCCTAATCGACGCTCTGGCACTGGATTTGTCGTTCCTTAAATAAGTTTTTTGCAAACTGATAAAGCTCTATGTCTAGTAGATTTTGTTGGGCAATTAAATGTAAGGTTTCCTGCTCAATACTAGTATTTTTCGGTTTGTTTACTCCCACATTTTCTGCGACAATTTGAACTTGCGAGAAACCCAGGTATTTGCTGAAAATTTCTAAACTTTCAGCAAACCGATCTTGAATGCCAAAAGTATAATAGTGAAGTAGGTTGTATTTAGCTTGTTCTAACATCTTACAGGAACAATTACCGTAAGGGACTTTCCAGCCGACGCCCGATAGCATTCTCACCTGCAAATTATCAAATTCTATTGATTGTTTACAAGAAATTAAATACTCAAGGCTATGTTCCGTTCTGCCGAATATGTGGTAGTAAAAAGAGATGACTCGCTCTATTGGTTCGCGCAAGAGCGTGATATAATGGAAATTATTGACAGGCAATAAACTATGAATCCCAAAAGGTTTATGCCCACTAATGACTCTCAGTTTCACCAAACTATTAAAGTTGTGATTATTTGTTGCCGGAAGATATCGAAAATAACCTCTCAGTTCATTAAGTAATTCATCTGCATTTTTTGTCGTTACCGTGGGATCGTCATAAAACATAAATACAGCATTCTCACCATACTGTTGCATGAGAATATGACGCAATGATGTCCCTGCTGTCTTGGGAATATGCGTAAAAATGATTAATTTTTTCTGGATATCTTTAGCAATTTTTTTGGTAGCTTCCATTCTTTATTATCTCCTTTCAAGTATGAGAGGTATGGCAACTAAGTCAACGAGAAGTTTTAAGGAATAGTTGCTGAATACAGGTATGAATTCAAGATTCTCCAATTGCTATAAACCAATTATGATGAGTTTTGTAACTTCCGAGAAAAGTTGATTCATACCCTGAATCAGCAACGCCGTTTTGTTTATTATGAAACGCAATTTTCCCAATAAAAATCACCCGGAAGTCTTTGAGAATTTCAACTAAATAAGTGATGTACGATTGTTCATCCATTAAAAGTAATGTTTTTTACAAGCCTATCACTTAAAGGCAACAATAAACCAAGTCCAGTGAACTAAGGTTTGCAAGTCCATAAGCTATCTCAATCGGTTCTCTGTCTAAGTATAGGAAGCAAATGTGATCCAAATGTGAGTAACAGAAATCAGTGCATCACTTTTGGCTCACATTCATCAATGACGCTAGAAACAAGACGAAATAACAGAGAAGCTCTTGGCTTGACAAGAAACGTTATGACTGCAACCAATGTAGAAAAATTAGTAGAACACTCTTGGCATCACCTCTCTGTCGAGAAAGTGGCTCGGCTTTTAGAGACTGACCTGGAAATAGGTCTATCTTCCGACGTGTCAGCCCAACGGCGCGAGATCCTCGGTCCCAATCAACTAACGGCTCAGAAGCAGCAAAGTGCCTGGTTGCGATTTTTTCAGCAACTGAATCAGCCGCTAATCTACATTTTGTTAGCCTCTGGCATAGTGACAGCATTTCTGAAAGAGTGGATTGATTCAGGGGTAATTTTTGGGGTGGCTCTGACGAATGCCACCATTGGTTTCGTTCAAGAGTCAAAGGCAGAGAATGCGATCGCCGCTTTAGCAAAATCTGTTGCAACTGAGGCAACCATTCTCCGCAACGGTCAAAAGCAAGTGGTTTCATCCAGCGAACTCGTTCCTGGCGATCTCGTCTTGCTGTCTTCTGGGGATAAAGTGTCTGCGGATCTGCTGCTGATCGAAGTCCGTGACTTACAAGTCGATGAGTCAGCGTTAACGGGAGAATCTGTCCCGATCCAGAAGCAATCCCAGGCGCTAGAGGCAGACGCTGCACTGGCTGATCGCACGAACATGGCGTATACCGGAAGCCTGGTAACGTTTGGACAGGGACGCGGACTGGTCGTCAGCATTGGTGACATGACCGAGACGGGACACATCTCCCAACTCATGCAGCAAAGTACCGCACTGGAAACCCCACTGAGCCGCAAAATTGACAAATTTAGCAAAACCTTGCTCTATGTCATTTTAGGTTTGGCTGCCTTCACCTTTGTCGCAGGCATTGCCCAGAGATTTTCTTGGGTTGAGGTGTTCAAGGCATCTGTGGCGCTTGCCGTCAGCGCAATTCCTGAAGGCTTACCCGCGATTTTAACGGTGACGCTGGCGATCGGGGTTTCCCAAATGGCAAAGCAGCACGCCATTATTCGCAAACTTCCGGCAATTGAGACGCTGGGTAGCACCACGGTGATTTGTTCCGACAAAACCGGAACTTTGACTGAGAATCAAATGACTGTTCAAGAGATAGATGCCGGTGGAAAGCGATATCGGGTTAGCGGTGGAGGATATGCACCAGACGGGAAAATTTCTGTAAATGGACATTTGGTTGACCTGGCGAACGCACCTGCTTTATATGAATGCCTGCAAGCAGGACTGTTGTGCAACGATTCTTATCTAGACGTGCAAGACGGGAACTGGACTGCGATCGGTAGTCCAACGGAAGGGGCCCTGGTTGCGGTAGCCCAAAAAGCGGGGTTAATTGCTGAGAAACTGGAGGAAGCGCTTTGCCGGCTCGATACACTGCCGTTTGAATCTCAGTTTCAATACATGGCAACCTTACATGACGATCGCCCACAACGGTTGATTTATGTCAAGGGTTCAATTGAGGCAATTCTCAAGCGGTGTCGCCTGATGCTCGATGAAGAGGGAGAGGCGAGCGCCCTCAACCCCGCGCTGATCGAGCAAACCGTGGAGAGAATGGCAAAAAAAGGGTTACGAGTTCTGGCACTTGCCAAGAAATTTGTACCCGCTTCTCAATCTTCTATTGAGCATTCTGATATTGAGCAAGGGTTAACTTTTCTGGGTCTGCAAGGCATGATCGACCCGCCTCGCCCCGAAGCGATTCAGGCGATTCAAGCCTGTCGGTCTGCGGGAATTGAGGTCAAGATGATTACGGGCGACCATGCCAAAACAGCAGCAGCGATCGCCCACCAAATGGGACTAAATCAAACCCAAGAGGCTCCCCTTTTTACCGGTCAAGAACTCGCTCAAATGAATCAGCAGCAATTAGCCAATACTGTTGAACAATGCTGTGTATTTGCTCGTGTCGCACCAGAACAAAAGCTGCGGATTGTCGAAGCACTTCAGTCTAAGGGCGAGATTGTGGCGATGACTGGAGATGGAGTTAATGATGCTCCCGCCCTGAAGCAAGCTGATATTGGGGTAGCGATGGGCATCACGGGCACTGAAGTGACAAAAGAAGCCGCAGATATGATTCTGACGGATGACAACTTTGCTTCGATCGAGAAAGCAGTTAAGGAAGGGCGCACTGTTTATAAGAATCTGCTGCGGGCGATCGCCTTCATCCTGCCCGTGAATGGTGGAGAGTCCATGACCATCTTGATTGCCGTACTTCTGGCAACCCCACTACCCATTTTGCCAGTACAAATTCTCTGGCTGAATATGGTCAGTTCAGTTGCGTTGAGCTTACCGTTGGCCTTTGAGCCGCCCTCTCCCGATGTCATGCAACAGCCGCCTCGACCTGCCAATGAACCGCTTCTGTCTCGCAGGCTGATCGCTCGGATTCTGACAGTTTCGGTATTTAACTGGATTGCGATCTTTGGGATGTTTGAATGGATCGTCCAAACCACAGGCAATGAAGCTCTAGCCCGGACGATGGCAATTCAAGCATTGGTTGCGGCCGAAGCTTTTTACCTGTTAAGTATCAGTCGCTTCGTTCCGGCGATCGTCGCCAAACTGCGCGGTAAAGATGAATCAGTTGGCTATGCTGTGGCGATCGGCATTGGGGCTATTTTCATTCTCCAATTCCTGTTTAGCCAATGGGGCATTATGAATCAGTTATTCGACACTGAAGCTTTGAGCGCAATCCAAGGCTTAATTTGTATCGGATTCGGACTGCCCATGATTGCTCTGTCAGCTTTACTAAAGCGTTTTGCACCTCTGAACTAAGTAGTTTTTGTATGCGGCAATTGCAAGCGACTTTACACACTATTTACCCATTTTGTAGCGTTGAATATTGAATATTTCTCATGAATTACCAAAATCTCAAACGTGCTAGCGGCCTATTTACTAATCATCGAAACGTAAAGCAGGCGCTAGTTGAGCTAAAAAGCAGGGGCTTCCCCATGCAAAAGATTTCAGTGATTGCTAAACCTTCTGACAATGATGATCTGCACTCTCTGGGAGTGCAGCAAATTTTAATCACAAGAGCAGCAGGCGCACAAGTAGGCGCGATCTTAGGCAGCATACGACTAGGTTCACTAGCCTTAATTGTTGGACTCAGCAGCCTGCTAATTCCCGGTATTGGTCCGGTATTAGCGGTGGAAAGCCTTTTAGCAACTTTCGTTGGAAGTGGGATTGCTGCAACTGCTGGTGGTCTATATGGCGCACTTCAAGGATGGTTGCTGCCAGAAGAACAAGCAAGAATTTACAACGACAGATTTAACCAGGGAGATTATTTTATCGTCATGGAGGCAAGAGAAAATGAGGTTTTGATTGCTGAACCTGTCCTTAAACGTTGGGAGATTCGGAGGTGGCGTGTCTGTGATGCTACCTAAATTCTAGGTAGGGCTTGCTGAATATATCGATCGCACTTGAGGTAGCCTGGGTTTTGAGCGCGCGATCGAGAATAAAGTGCAAGA
>NZ_JAUBQW010000219.1:0-6251 GCF_036701485.1 Microcoleus sp. Pol11C3
GAACCTTTTTTCTTTGAGCTACCTCCGAAAATCCCCTTGACAACTGGCTTTGAGCCTTAACTTGTCACCAATGCGCCGCTGCCACCAAAAGCAGGGATGGTGTAACTGGCAACACTCTGGTCTCCAAAACCAGCATTCTGAGTTCAAATCTCAGTTCCTGTGCCAATTTATAGTGCTGTAGGCAAATGGTTTAAGCCGCTTGGTTTTCACCCAAGTGATTGCGGGTTCAACTCCCGTCAGCACTTCTCGTGGGTCGTTGGCAGAATGGTTTTGCAGCCGCCTTTTAAGCGGATGGATCGAGGTTCAATTCCTCGACGACCTACCAAAAATCCTAATCTTGGGTCGGCCCTCCTATTGGCGTGGGTAGCTGTCTGTAAAACAGTAGCTTAAAGCGTTGCTGGTTCAATTCCAGCCCGGCCCATTTGCAACTGTATTTAATCCACAGTTGCAAAGTAAGAGAGCGTGGTGTAGCCGGATAACATCTCAGTTAATAAAACTGAAGATTGAGGGTTCAAATCCCTCCGTTCTCGCTCGCTGTGGAGAGGTGGCCGAGTGGCTTAAGGCGCTTTCCTGCTAAGAAAGAGCGGTTTAACAGCCGTCGAGGGTTCAAATCCCTCCTTCTCCGTTTTCCCCCCGATAGCTCAGTTGGTAGAGCGCTTGTGTGAAGAACAAGAGGTTGTCAGTTCGATACTGACTTGGGGGATTGCGTTGCCTTATAGCTCAATGGTAGAGCAAGCGGTTGTTAACCGCTAGGTTGTAGGTTCGAGTCCTACTGGGGCAGCCATTTTTTAAATTGCCGGGTAGACAAATTGGTAAAGTCGCCTATCTCTGAAATAGGAGTTTCTGTAGGTTCAAAGCCTACCCCGGCACCCAATTATTGGGAAGTCGGCTAATCGGTATGGCACCGCTCTTTGAAAGCGGCAAAATGCAGGTTCGATCCCTGTCTTCCCAGTTCTGCTATTACCAAAGCAGATCAATTACACTCCTGTAGCCCAATTGGCAGAGGCCGCAAGCTCAAACCTTGTGTTGTGTGAGTTCAAATCTCATCAGGAGTACCAAATTTATCTCCAAATTTTACTTGCTCCTGTGGCGGAATTGGCATACGCGGCAGACTTAAAATCTGTTCTATTTTGATTGTGGGTTCGACTCCCACCTGGAGCATGAACGGGATGTAATTCAGCGGCCAGAAGCCTTGGTTTGGGGCCAAGGAGTCGTTGGTTCAAATCCAACCATCCCGACTTTACCCCTGTGATGTAATTGGAAAACATCGCTTACTCAGAATGAGCGTCTTACAGGTTCGATGCCTGTCAGGGGTATGAGGTTTTATTCAATCTAAAATATAAAATCTCAAATCAGTTTTGCCCCTGTAGCCCAATCGGTAGAGGCGCTAGATTTAGGATCTAGTTAGTGCTGGTTCGATGCCAGTCAGGGGTATTTGGTGACATCGCGGGTGAAGTAGCCTGGGTAGGCTTGGAGGTCTCATAAGCCTCTTCATAGCAGGTTCAACTCCTGCCCCCGCCACCAAAAATGCAGGTGTGATGTAATTAACAAAATGAGACTTTTGTCAAGCTTTCTTGCGAGTTAAAATCTCGCCATCTGCTGTGCTGGTGTAGCTCAATTAGGCAGAGCAACTGATTTGTAATCAGTCGGTTGTAGGTTCAATTCCTATCACCAGCCCCACAATTGCGGATATGGTGTAACGGTAGCATTCGAGTCTTCCAAACTCTAGGCACGAGTTCGAGCCTCGTTATCCGCTTGGGCTAACAAGAAGTTTGTTAAATCTCACATCTTGCACCATTCTCAATAACAGGCAAGATGCCTGTTCCACAAAGAGTAAATTTTCTTGTGGAACGGGCATCTTGCCCGTTCAAAAGGCTTATTGACAAGGGTGCAACATCTCAGTTAAATCCAAAATCTCAAATTTTAAATTGGTTGGCGGGTGTGATGTAAAGGCTAGCATCTGAGTATGCCATTCTCAGCGCATGGGTTCGAGTCCCATCATCCGCTTTTGTAGTCCTGAGCTTCGATGGTATAGCGTTTGCCTTACAAGCAGACGCGGGGTAATCTCCTGTCAGGACTACCAATTTATGGGAGTGTAGCTCAATGGATAGAGCGCCGCGCTTCGGACGCGGATGTTGTGGGTTCGAGTCCTACCACTCTCGTTATTTTTACTTTAATTTAAGGAGGTTGATTCCATTGAATGATTAAATTTTATATTAAGAGCGATCGCCCTTTGCGTATCCCAATCTTTGGAGCCTACATACTTTAGTACGAGAGGAAAGGTAACGCTGTCAAAATCAGCGGGCGTTTGCGAACGAGGAGTGCAATGAACCCGGCAGGTTGGCTTAAAGGTAGCCATCCTTTAAAGAGTGTGTAATAACTCATCGGCGGAGTCCCTCTAGTAACTGAGAAAACGCAATGCTCCGATAACTTGTACGCAAAGTACGCGCGGCGCAGCTATCCCGTAGGGAATCGCGCAAACTAACAAAAAACATGGGAGTGTAACTCAACTGGATAGAGTGTCGAGCTTCTACCTCGAAAGTTGTGGGTTCAAGTCCTACCGCTCCTGCTGTCTGGGGTTCGTAGCTTAATTGGTAAAGCATCTAACTGGCTGTTAGAAAGATATCGGTTCAAATCCGATCGCAATCCACCAACTTTGGGTCTGTAGCTTAATCGGAAAAGCGCCTAGTTCGCAACTAGGAAAATGTCGGTTCGAGTCCGACCAGCATCCAGCAAAACTGGGGTCATAGCTCAATTGGTAGAGCGCTTGCCTTGCACGCAAGAGGTTAGGAGTTCGATTCTCCTTGATTCCACTTGCGGTGTCTGAAGCCAAAGCGGTCGCGGCGCTGGTTTGTGGAACCAGTAATAGCGGGTTCAATTCCCGTCAGACACCCCTTGGAAGATGCCGCTAAATGGTTGGCAACCAGTCTTGAAAACTGGGGTACAGGTAACTGTAAGGGTTCGATTCCTTCATCTTCCTTTTGACCACCGGGAGCCAGAAAGTACGGCGCTGTGCTGATAACGCAGAGATAGGAGGGGCAGTACCTCTCCGGTGGATTGCTGAGGGTTTTATATATAAATAATGGAGGATGAGGGTTAATTTTTTGCACAAAATTTGCTATTATAGACTGAGAAAAATTGCGGGGAGGTCGCCTAATTGGAATGGCACCGTAAAAACTTTGGAAAAGCGGCTCCCAAAAGGACGATCGGGTTTGTTGAGTAGGGTAAAAAGTTGCTTCGCGACGTTCCCTGAAAAGGCCAACGGGCAACAGGTTGCGGAAGCACTGAAAGGAATTAACAGTCCGAGATGGGGGCAGTTCCCGTCTGCTTGCGGGCAGTAAGGAAGCGCGTTTCCTGAAAGTTGCTGTCGATCGATACGGGTTCGAGTCCCGTCCTCTCCTTTTCAAGTCCCTGTTGAAGAGTTTCAACCCGTGCCCTAACAGTTAAAGCATACATACTCGGCTGTTAACCGACTAAAACCAATGCTTTACGCACTTGCACGGGTTGAACCTCAGAACCTCAGTTGTTCTTGAGGTCTAAATCGCGATCGTAGCTGCCGATTGGCCGCAGTCTGGCCATCAACTGCTTCAGCAAGAAGCCGTTGCTGTTCCAAGCGGTATAAGGAGTAGCCCCTTGTCCCTTCAGGCACAAGGTTTGTCGGGCTTTGTTGTGGCAGATATTTGCCAGCAGGCTGACGACTGACACTAAGCCGAGTTCATCGACAAGGGCTTCGAGTTCATCTTGAGTCACAAGCACACCTCCAGGGTTGACTATTTCCCTGAAGGATAGCACAATGGGGAAAGAAAGGGTACTAAATGGGGTTAGTCTGGGGTAACTTTATCGTCAATCAGCTTATATTCGTTGATAGTTGCCAGCAGCATCAGTTTAGACATGGATATTCCTGACTCGTCAGACAGCTTCTTCAGCTTTTGATGGATTCGGTTGGGCATTGTAACTTTTATGGTTTTGGAACCTTCCTCTTGTTCAGGCATTAGCAGCAGTCATATTTAGTTGACACCAGCTTATCTCCTTTTGAGTACCGATCGCACCTTGCTGCGATCGTCTGTAAGGATGCGGGCGATCGTCGCAGCCTGATAAAATTGCTGTTGCTTTGTGCTTGAGATACTTATACTAGTATTGTATCAATCTTAAAATCGAGTTATGGTGGCTTTAACAAATCCAGAAATAATGAAAATCATTAACCAATATATCGGTGTATATAATGGTTATCTTGGCGATTTCAGTTATCGAACTCATGCTGAGTTTTATCCTGACTATTGCGAGCTTGATATAGATCCTTCTCAATATGAAGGAACTACACGCGAAAAGTTTATTGCCATCTTGAGAAGCTCACCGCCACAGGTGCAAGCAAAGATAGTACGTGGTGTTTTGCAAAGGTTTCCATCAGATGAACAATCAGAACTTTACAAAGAATTATTAGTTATCGCCAAAAGGCTAGAAGGCACATCACCAGTTCTGAGTCCTGATCCCAAGATTAATAGTGCAGTTGTAGAACGTGCGATTGGAGATGTAGAAGCTCTAATTCAAACTAGGGGCGCAGTTAGCGGAGTAGATCGAATTCATACCGCTTTGCACGGTTATCTACGCGCTGTTTGTGATGTTGAAAATATTGTGTACGATAACGACGATAGTATGACAAAATTATTCAAGCTACTTCGTCAACACCATCCTGCACTTTGTGATTTAGGTGCACGTTCGCAAGATATTGAGCGTATTCTTCAATCATCTGCAAATATTATGGATGCACTAAATCCAATAAGAAATAAAGCAAGTGTGGCACATCCAAATGAGGATTTACTGAACAAAGAGGAGGCAATGCTTGTAATAAATGTAACACGCTCACTGTTGCATTATCTTGATGCAAAGTTTGGTGTAGCAACAGCAGCCTAATGCCAACCTCGATCCAGACGGCTTGTTGAACTGTCAGAGAAATTGCGTACAAACAAATAGACATCTCCCAAAATTAGGCTTTTGTCCATATAGGACAATGCTTCTAGAATCTTTTTAGGAGATGTCTAATAAAAAGGTCGATCGCAAATCTCTAACCAAGGGAGCGATTGGATATATTAGTTACATTCAGAAGCTGTAACCAAATAACTTAATAAAAAAGGTGAAATATGCGAAAATTAAAATATTACGTGGCTTCCACCGTTGACGGGTTTATTGCTCGCGAAGATGGCTCATTTGATTGTTTTCCTATGTCAGGGGAGCATTTCGCTGATTTGTTCGATTCCTTTCCTGAAACTTTTCCCGCTCACTTTCAATAAGCACGAGGCATTCGTGCAGAAAACAAGCAGTTTGATGCGGTTTTGATGGGACGGAAAACCTATGAGGTAGGGCTAAATGTTGGTGTAACTAATCCTTATCCCACCTTGAAGCAGTATGTTTTTTCGCGCACTATGAAAGCCAGTCCCGATGAGAATATTGAACTTGTTTCGGACAATCCTGTCGCATTGGTTAAGGAATTAAAAAAAGAAACGGGTAAAGACATCTGGCTCTGCGGTGGTGGCGCTTTAGCGGCAACTCTTTTTTCTGAGATTGACGAGATGATTGTAAAGTTGAATCCGCTAGTTATCGGAGCGGGAATTCCTGTTTTTTCAGGTGCAATCGCTCCGACAAATTTGGAACTTGCCGATCGCAAAATCTATAGCAACGGTTTCATGTTGCTTCATTATCGAGTCAATCATTAGCAATCAGGAGTTTATCCGTTGCAATGGCTGGAGGCAAAAAAGGACTGAAGTGTTTACTACACAAGGATTTTTTAGGAATTAGACAAACGCTGAATTTTTAAGGGTGGTTAGCAAAGCGGTTATGCACCCGGCTTTTAACCGGTATTAGATAGGTTCAACTCCTATACCACCCATTTTTAAAGGCCGAAAGTAGAAGCTAGAGGGTTAAATATGCGTTTTTCCATTCGCGAGGGCGATCGTACTGTCGGTGCGGGCGTCGTCTCCAAAATTATGAAATAGTAGGATTTCTTCTATTTCGCGCAGGATAGTTCCTCTGTTCTCTTCTGATAAGTAAATCGAACATTTGAGACGAAAGTACCGATATGAAAGTCAAAATTAGCGACACCTATACCTTTCTCACCAACTACTTCTAGCGTCAATTCCCCGGAATGACCTGAACTACCAGGATCATAAAAAACATTGTGGGTGCATCTCACTTTTGCGAATGTGTCACAAAAGAGTTAAAATGAAAAAGCTAGTAAAATCGTCAAATAAAGATGA
>NZ_JAUBQW010000220.1:0-6240 GCF_036701485.1 Microcoleus sp. Pol11C3
TTAGTGCATTAAAGAGAGCTAAAATGTATGCGTCTCCTGGCACATCTCTTGATGAAATTATTCGTGCTTATTGTGCATGAATAGTGTCTCATACTTATTTGAAATGACTATAAGTAGCAAGTCAAACACTTTTTCGCATAAGTTCTGAGTACATCTTGACCTCGCATAAATTTTGAAATTATGGTACAGTCTTCCGTACCCATCCTGTTTTTAGATATTTTGTTCTAGTTTTAACGTTTTTCATGCTATAATTCTGCGGGAATGTAGCAGAAAGGGGTGCTTTTTGATGAAAGCAGAATTTTATTTTGACTGTCACAAATATATTTGCAGTTTAGTTCAAGTGGATTTTGTCAAAGAATTAAAAATAAAAAATCATCAAGGTTTTGTTTTAGCTGTTAAGCAAGGAGAAAAGATTGGACTTTTGGGGAAAAGCCGCCATAATGCTAAACAAGTTGATGTATCTAAGCCGCATTTTTATAATGTAATTAAAGCGGCAATGAGCGCTTTGGAGTTAGAAACTAAAAATGAGGTGATATTAGAGAGAAATCGAACTATTGCTGATGGCGAAGAAATAATTCAGCAGCAAAACCGAGAAATTCGCGTTTTGAATGAACAGCTTAGAATTCAAACGACTAAGGTTGAAGAATTGTCAAGAGAAAACCAGCAGTTATCAATGCAGCTAGTAGAGAAGGAAATTAGAGAGGCTCAAATTAGTCAAGCCATCGAGGAAGATTTAGCTGTGCAAATTGAGGATTGGGTTGGAGAAGCTGAGATTAGTGAAGCAATCGATGAATTGCCGATTTTAGATTCTGGGTTGGGATTGCATTTGAGAGAAAATCAGCAGGATTTGGAGGTGAGTGAGGAAGCGGAAGAAAGCAGCGGGGGTGCTGTTGAAATTGTGGATTTAGAAGTTGTAGAAAAAGTAGAATTTCCAGTCGAAAGTGAAATCAAGCACCTGCCTAAAAGAGGTTCACAGAGAAAGATGAGAAAGAAATAATGAAAATTTTTAAGGTTTTTTAAGACTCACAGGTTCGATCGTTCGGACTTCAGCCCTTTAATTTTATGCGGACTGAAATCCGAAGGATCGAACCAATATTATATATACTTTATTATTCGTTGCGATCTTGAAAAATTTCTCTAATTTTTGTCCTAAATAGACGCACGGCGGCTCTTTGTCCGATCGCCCTGTTTTGTTCAATAAATCCGGGTACTTCTGCGATCGGCAAAAATGGAAAAGCTAAACTTTGAGCAGCACGATCGTATTTTCCCTCTACAAGCTGATATAGTTCTAAGGTTTGCCCGCGCTAACTCCAAATTTCGGGGACGCCAAGGGAAGAATAGATTGTGGACTTATTTAGAGAATAATTTGTGTAGTCAGACTCTACACCCAAATCCGGCGGGTCTGTTTCTAAGTCAATATTTTTGCTTCTGACTAAAGCTTAATTCTGGATGTATAAACAGGTATCCAGTTCGATTTCTAGAAGCGGATTTTTACCGGATAAGATTAGGATGTAGAGGAGGAATATAGGAAATAATGTAAAGTTTTGTGACAATCTTCCACACTTGTGCTATTTGCCACATTTGTTCCTGGGAGATATCCTGCGCCCAAATATGATATAAAGCCAATCGGATTAAATGGGGATGTCCACCCACAAAATTTATTAGTTTCTCTACATCCTGTATTGGCAAATTCAATCCATGCCGAAGTGCTAAATCTTGCACTTGAGCGCTGGTAAAATCAGGTATTTCAACTGACAACCCTAGGTTAAATGGGGATTGATTGATATTGAGGGGAATATAAACTTCTGTCGAGTGTACTACTACTAACCGAAGTTGCTGCCAGATATTACTACTGCGATCGCCATACTTGGCTTTTTCGTACCAAGCTCGCAGCAGACCAAAAAAGTCAGAGGCAATTTCGGGGTGAGTGAAAAGGCGATCGACATCATCTAAGGCGAGTACCAGCGGTGAATCGATTTGAGCTAATAAATAATTCTCAAAATAATCTGTGGTGTTATAATTGCTACCAAACATCTCATCCCAATAGTCTGCTAGTTTGTTCGGTAGCTTCAAGCTCCGACTCACGCAAGCACAAAACCATTGCAAGAATCGATCCAGATTCGTGAATACTTTTTCATCAGCCAGCTTGAGATTTAACACCACTGTCTGATAGCCCTGTTTTCTCCCCCGTTCCAGAATTCTTGCCATTAAGGAAGTTTTACCCATTAGTTGGGGAGCTTTGATGCGAATTAAGGCACCCGGTTGCAAAATAGCTTCGCAGGCGCGAGATTCAATGGGAGGGCGTTCTACATAAAACGCCGAATCGAGAGGTACTTGACCTCCGGGGAATTCTGGCTTTACATCTACATCATCAGATTCAATTTCTTTAATTTGAGGTTCAATCTGAGTTTCTGGCCAAGAATAATCAGAGGGCTCCAGAATTAGATTAAAAGCCCTGAAATAGCGCTTGAGGGTTTGTTTATCGACGCTAGTAGAGCCATTATTGACGCGGATCAAGGTATCTACAGCTAAGCCAGTGCGATCGCTCAACTTTTCAAGAGTGTATCGGTAGCCACTGTTTTCTTTAAATTCCGCCTCTGATTTCGCTTTCTGAAGTTTGTTCGATCCTTGAGGGGTAAGGATTACACCGCGCCTGCGTCTGTATTTAGGCTGATACATGGGGTTATTCAAGTTCAGGTACCCTACATTTAACTCTTAAATTGTAAAAATAGAGGAAAAGCTTTCAATCCCTCTCGTTTGCACCGGAAATCGTCTGTAATCATACTGTATTAGCCTGGAACTTAAAAAACTAGATAACTTAACAGCCGTTAGTTAAGCTAAACAACCGAAATAAGAGAGTATTTTCCATGATTGTAAGAAATTTTTCTGAATTTTAGCAAGTTTGGCGCATGAGGTGGCTAAATTGGTTACCAAACTAAGACGGGACATTTTGGTTAGACCCTTTTCCCTAAAAAAGAAGTTGATTGTCCTGCAATAGAAAGGTAGCCGCTAAATTTTCCAGCCAATACCACGCCTGCAGGTAGTATTGGGTGGGAATTTGAGGAGGAAAAATCTTTAACTTCGGATCTTAACTGCGAAAACTGCGATTGTTTACAGCGAGGAGAAGAGGCAGACTGGACTTTAAGCTTGTTCAGCCAATGGCTCTCTTAGTGAAGGAACAACTTGATGCTAGACAAAGACAGCTTGACAGAGAATGTAACAACGAATGTAACTATCCACAGATTTCGTTCCCTGATCGCTCAAAAAGCCACAAGTGAGACACAATTAGACGAGCAACTCCTATTAAAACGCCTGTCTCAAGGCGACAAAAGGGCGTTCTGGGAGTTATGGATATGGCATCAAGATTATCTCTACCGTTGCTGTCAAACATGGATGGGAGGCGATCGGGTAGAGGCAGAAGAAGCACTGAGTCGAGCAAGGCACAAAGCCTGGGAAAAAATGCCTTGTTTCGCTGACTCCATTACTTATCCTAAAGCTTGGCTGGCTCGACTAACTCATAATATCTGCATCGATATACATCGAGAACGCAAGAAAGGTGCAAAGGGTGTCGAGAACATTGAAAATATTTCAGAAGATGAGGGAATTGGTGGTAGCAGCGAATCACCCGAAGCTGCCATGCTCCGTCAGGAAACGAGCCACCACATACGCCGTGCTATTAATAGTCTACCTGCCAAACTGCGAGACATTTGCATTTTGCTGTGGTATGAGGAGATGCCTTACCGAGATATTGCCAAAAGATTGGCTCTTTCTGAAAATAATGTGCGTAAACGCATCCAACTGGCACGAGAGATTCTGCAAAAGCAGTTGCACAATTATCGTTTAGGTTTGGATACCACAGAAGTCGAGGAACCGAATTCGGATGAACCGAAAACATCCGGATGTGAAATGCTGAGGGTTGAAGAGTATGTGCAACAGCCAATTGATTATAAGGCAACAACTACTTATCTTGATTCACTGTTACATACGAGATATAGCTCATCCAGCTTTTTGAGTTGGAATTAATTCCGAAGTATTACAGAATAGAGAGCTTTTAAAGTCGGCTTGTAGGGGCGACTTTGGTACGTAGTTGCGCTTTAGCGCTCTTATGAAAACTCAGATAAGAGCGCTAAAGCGCAACAACATACCTTAAAAGGAAAGTGTTACAGACATTGGGGTGCATTTAAAAACCATTAACTATAATAGGTTTACTCCAATATGTCTAGAGTCACTGCTACTTGCCTGGTAAAGCTTAATCAGCCTACCGGGGTGGAAATGAATGCTTATCTAGTTTTAGATGAGAAACTCACAAGGCAAGATATCAAGCTAAAAACATTAACTAAATACGTAGAAAAGTATCCAACTGGATGGAAGAAACGAAAGGAATTAGCCGAACTGCTATATGCAATGGGCAACTGGCAGCAAGCAGTGGAAGAATATCGCCAAGTGCTACAACGCCAACCTCAATTAATTGATGTGAAATTGCTGTTGGGAAAAATATTGCAGTTGATGGGGAAAGAGACAGAAGCAATTGCAGTTTATGAAACGGCTAAAAGTTTATCTGAGAATGAAGCAGTCGGACATCATATTAATGGATTAATTGCAGTGTGTCGCCGTTGTATTCAGCACGCGGCGGTGTCTTTTGAACAAGCAACATTGCTAGAACCAGAGAATACCGCTCACTGGCTGGCTCTGGGATTGATTTATTTGGAAAAAGAAGCTCCCATTGCAGCATTGCAAGCTTTCGATACGGTTTTGCAACTGAATCCGAATGATGTTGTCGCTAATAGTCACAGCTATGATGCGCTGATGATGTTGGGGAACTTTCAGGAAGCCGAACAACGTTTGCAGCGAGTGCTGGAGGTGTTTCCCCAGGATTTGCGGAGTCTCAAACTGCTGGCGGATAGTCGCTGTGGTAAGGGATTAGTTGGGGGTGATGAAGGTAAGCGGACAAAGCAAATGATTCAGACGATGCTGCGAATTGCTCCCAATGCTGCTTATGTTTATGATTCGCTGTCACACTACCACCTGTTTCGAGGCGAGTGGAAAAAAGGGGTGGCTGTTTTGCAGGAGTTTGTTGAGGAGCATCCGCTTAACCTTGGTGGGTGGTATTTCTATGGGCGATGTCTCTTCCGCACCGGGAATTCTATGGCGGCGGCGGAAGCGATGCTGAAGGCATATCGGTTGTATCCCGATGATGGGGAAATTTATCGGGCGCTGTGCGAGATTTTACCAGTGGCGGGGAGAGGAGATGAGCTCACACCTTTGGTGGAACAGATGTTGGTGCGGTTTCCAGAGCGCTGGAGTGTCTGGGCGACGGCGGGACGGGTGCTGGTGGAACATTTTCAAGATATGGAGCGTGGATGTGCGTTATCTGCGCGGGGAATGCAGCTACAGCCGCAGTTAGCGGATGCTTGGTTCCGACATGGGCGGGTGTTGGCGCTGGCGGGGCGACACCGGGAGGCGGTGGAAGTGTTGGAGCAAGGTTGGCATTTGTTATTAGAAGGGGGGGGTTGCTTGCATTCTGTACCTGCAGCGGTGTGGTTGGGTGAGAGTTATGGGGTTCTGGGTGAGGAGGAGAAGTGTCGGGGTTGGTTGGAGAAGGGGTGCGTTGGCGCTCTGGAATTGATGAGTTTTCATCCTTCTGTTGCACATTACTGGTGTGGTAGAGCGTTGTCGGGGTTGGGGGATGTGGGGGGTGCTGTGCAGAGTTATCGAAATGCTTTGAGTGGGCATTTGTTTTATCCGGCTCGCGGGGAGGTTAAGGAAGGTTTGGAAGGTTTGTAAGTTGTTGTTGGGAAGGGTTTTTAGGGTTGAAGGTTTGTTTATTGGGTGTATCTATTTAGGAAAAAAGCTTCTAAATCGAAAAAATCACAAATTATAGGTGCAAGCGTTCTGAAGATGTAGTTATAAAATTTTGATTATTAAGGAGCAAGAGATGGTACTAATCAGGCAAGGGCAAGTTGCAACAGTATCTAACAACGTACCAAAAACATTAAACATCACAAACGTTGATCAAACGAAAAATGGCTCGTGTCAAATAACTGGAAAGGGAATTAGCATAAACTTACAAATTCCAGCAAATAGTACCAAAGGCGCAGATATTAACGGAAATCCAGTGAAAGTTACTAATTCAGGCAAAGCTAATTTAGAGGTTCCTGGTGGCGGGTGTATCTCACTTTTGCGAATGTGTCACAAAAGAGTTAAAATGAAAAACCTAGTAAAATCGTCAAATAAAGATGA
>NZ_JAUBQW010000221.1:0-5987 GCF_036701485.1 Microcoleus sp. Pol11C3
TCTTGCACTTTATTCTCGATCGCGCGCTCAAAACCCAGGCTACCTCAAGTGCGATCGATATATTCAGCAAGCCCTATATACAAGTCTAAACCCAGAAGACAGTGTAAGTCTAGCTACCGGAACGATCGTTTCGGATACCCCTGTTTATTACACCCTAATGAATACCGAAGCCGAACCAGTTCCCGAACCTCTCACCGCAGGGGGGACAGCTTTAGCATTTGCTGGTTTAAGCTGGTTAAAACATAAGAAAAAAATGGCAGTTTGAAGTGCGATCGCACCTCAACAATTAAGCACTCAGAAGTCACTTTTCAAAGAATATTCGAGTAGCAAAATTTTGCTCTCGATTCGGAGACAGAGCTCTGGCTTTCAAAATCGCCGCTACCAAAAACGCATAGGACAAAACTCCCACCAATGCCAGCAAAATTACGCTGGCGGCTCCCGAGGCATTCCACAAAGCATGAAGTGCCGAAGCGCTGAAATAACCTACGCCCAAAATATGCCAGCGCTTCCGGGGTTTGAGGGCGCTCAAACCGATAAAATATCCGAAATAGCCGCTGTAAGCCATGTGTCCGGCTGCGGAACCCAAAATTCGGGGAATTAGCAACTGCAAACCTACTAATTGTCCGGCTTCGGGCCCTGCTTGCAGGGTGACGTTTTGGATGACATTGGGAACGTACTGTCCCAGAGTTTCTAATAGTGTAAAGCCGACTGCCGACGCACTTCCTAACAAAATTCCGTCTAAAGGTTCCCAAACGCCGATTCGATCGCGCCACGGATTTTTCAGCCAATTTCCCAACAGCATCGCTCCCAAAATGGGCAGGGCTTTCAGCAATTCTTCCATCAGACCCGCCCCGAAAAACATTCTGATTAAAAAAGGTAAAAAGCTGATTTGTTCGCCTTCGGTTGGCAGGCGACCGGGCAAAATTTCTCTAAATACTAATATAAATCCAATCAATAAAGGGCTGATCACAATCAGAACGGTAGCTAACGCCGAACCAAGCAATACCCACCAAGGCTTGTGTTTGCCACACAGTTGATAGATAAAGTAGTAAGCCGCACCGGCGAGGTAAGCTGACAGCAGCAAGTTGAATGCTGCGGAATTTCCAACGGCGACAAACATCGACACGACAACAATAACTGTGGCAATACCTGGATATAAGTAAGCTTTTTGGCTTAATTGTTTGCCCGTCGAGGCGATCGGGAATAATTGAGTTAAAGTGAGAGTGTCTTTTTCGCTACCAGCAAAACTGCCCGTTTGTTGTGCAGGGAATCCGGGTTTATTTTGGTAAGGGTTTACGGGAGATTCAAAGATGTATTCAGGGCCGTCAAGGCCGAGACTGATGCGATCGCCTGTTTCTAAAATTTGGCAGCCCGAGAGCTTTTTTCCGTTGATATAAGTTCCGTTAGCGCTGTTGAGGTCGCAAATTTCCCATTTCGTCAAAGTACCCTGAGTTAGGGGACGGATCATGGCGTGGCGACGGGAAACCATGCCGTGGGCGATCGACTCTAAAGCTATTTGACAATTGCGATCGCGTCCGATGACCAATTCCCCATCTTCTGAAAGTTGGTACTTGGATGCTGGCGTTCCCACAGCGTCTTTGGCTGGCACTTGTCGCAGAAATCCGATTTCATTAGTCATGAGTTATGAGTCATTAGTCATTGGTCATGAGCTCGAAAGCTATTAGCTGATGTTATTTTTGAGCAGTCTTTATTCCACAGTTATTGGTTGTTAGCTGCTGACTAATGATTAATTACTAATTACTAATAACTGCTGACTAATGACTAATGACTAATCACTCTGCTTATAGATTTGCCCTGGCATCCTGAACGGCTGCATAGAAAAATATGCCAGTTAGCGGTACGCTCAGGGCGAGGATGATGCCCGTAACTAAATTGCCAAGTTGAGCTTCTCCCGATGACAGCTCAAAGATGGAGCCGACTGCTGCGATCGCCGCGATACACGAAAGAGCTAACAATAAACCACTTTTAGGAGTTCCTGCCATCATACTGACTTTACTGCCTTTGGCGAAAATTTGTGCTTGACTAATTCTTCTGTCAGTGCGAGCTTGTTTTCTACTCTGTCTACAAACAGCACTCCGTTGAGGTGATCCATTTCGTGCTGAATTGCCCTCGACAGTAACTCTGTTGCTATCAGGGTTTGCGGGCGACCGTATTCGTCGCGGTAGGACACTTCAATGGCTTCTGGGCGTTTGACTTCTAAATAAACTCCCGGAATGCTCAAACACCCTTCTTGCAAGATGCAGACATCGTTGCTGCTACTTTTGATAGTGGGGTTGATCAAAACCATTGGAGGTGTGGCGGGGTTTTCCGGGTCGCAGTCGAGCACGATTACTTGTTTGTTGACTCCGACTTGGGGGGCAGCCAAACCGATGCCATCGGCACTGTACATGGTTTGCAGCATTTCTCGGACTAGCTGCCGAATTTCTGCATCGACGCTTTTGACGCGCTTGGCTGGCTGCCGCAGGACGCGATCGCCTAATGTGTGTATTGTTAGGGGCGGTTTTTCTAACTTTTTCTTTTCAATCAAGACCTGAGCCGTCATAGAACCTCGCGGGATGTTTGGAAACCCCCAACGAAAGCTGTTGGGGAATGAAATTGGAACCAATACTATTATTTCCAATATTAATCTAATTTTAAGTAGCCATGAATAGAAACGCACCCAACCAACGGCCGGTTATTTCTCTGGGGCTTTCGCCTGTTTTAGTGACTGTAGAGCTTTTAGCTGCGATCGCGATTTTGCTGGCTGTTTTGCTCATTGTACAGTTTTGGGCGGTTTTGCCCGATCGAATTCCGATTCATTTCGGCTATCGGGGGCTGGCTGATGCTTGGGGCGACAAGGTGACGATTTGGATCGTGCCGGCGGTGGCTGCCATTATTTTTGCGGTTTTAACTGCGGTATCGCGCTATGGGCATACTTTTAATTATCCCGTACCGATTACTTATGAGAACGCTCGCCGGCAATATCTGTTGGGGCGAGGCCTTTTGGTTTGGCTGAAGGCGGAGATTTGCTGGCTGTTAGCGTTTGTGGTGCGACAGCAAATTCTTGTGGCATTGGGTAATGCTCAAAGGTTTAGTGTCGAGTTGATTTTAGGGATAATTGTTTTGATTTTGGGGACGGTTGGCGTCTATATAGTCAAGGCTTATTCTGCTCGCTAGATGTATGGTAAATGCCTTACATATAAAATTAGACCTATTGCATAAATCTTTGATTCATTTATCGACCGCAGAGTTAAGGCAGATCAACACTGATAAACACCGATAATTTCAAGATAGTTTATGACTTTTGCAATGCAAGTCTATTGTAAAAAGCGTTTTTCAGGAGTACGAGCGTCTTGCTTACATATAGCGAGCGATACGCTCGCACTTTCTGTAAATGCAAAAGTGAGATCATCCCAACCTTCAACTAACCCATCAGATATGTTTGCTGATTGTTCATCGGCAATACTCGCAACCGTCGATTTTTCAAATCAGGTTCTAAGCCTAGTTCTTCCATTGGAATCACGCCCAGCAAAACAGCAGACACGCCTTCGGGTAACTCTAAACAATCAAATCTCCCTTCTCTCCCCTCTACAATAATTTGAGCGTCGGCAAAAAATCGACCCTTTTTTATGCCCGCTGATGTTTCTACATCTCTTTCTCCTACTTGTATTAAGCCTAACTGGCTAATAATGCGAGCTGGCAAGGAAAGCAGAGTTGCTCCGGTATCGACAACAACGTTATCGAGGATAACAGAGCGGACTTCCTCCGCAGAAATAAATCCCCGTTCAGCGATAACTCGATCGATGCGATTCGTGACGGTGATTGTAGTGATTGCTTGACCCATTTGTTTTGCTTGCAGATTGGGGAGTACCAGGGTCATAGTATGTTACCTCTTTGAGTATAATTAGTGAATATTTCTATTGTAATACTATCTAGAATCCTGCGAAAGTTAGTTAAAATCGTTTTAGTGATCGGTCAAAATTAGAATTTGCCTCAACGCATGACACCAGAAAACAACTCTTCTCAACCAAATCCTCCTGATTCGAACGTGACTGTAGAAAATCTTAACGGTGCAAGCCCTACTGTGCCCCCAGAATCAGCGAAAATCGTCACTACTGGTGAACCGAAAAAACCGCTGCCGCCGCCTCCAAGTCGCAAGGTTTTTGCGCCGTTGCAGCCACCACAAACGACTGCTGAGATGTCGGCCTCGGTACTGATATTGGGTTCGATCGCAGCAATGATTATAGGGCTAGCCATTGACATCGTGTGGCTCGGTTTGTCGGGTGCGACTTTGGCGATAGCAATCGCCCTGCGGATGATGTGGCCAAATTGGGGCAAAATCTGGACGCAGGTAATCCCTCCGACTTGGCGCACCCTGATCGTCTCTAGCTTCGGGCTGTTGGCGGGAACAGTTGGTTTGCTCATACTCAGCGGGGCTAACGGTGAAGTGGGAAGTCGCAATATTAAGATTAACTGGGATGCGGTGGGAGCAGTCGGTGAAGTCATCGGCGCTTTGGGACAAATTTTGATCGCAATTTTGGGCGTTTATGTGGCTTGGCGCCAGTACGTGATCTCGAAGGATTTGACGATTCAGCAAAATCGCATTACGCAGCAGCAAACTATTGATGCTTATTTTCAAGGGGTTTCGGACTTAGCCCTTGATGAACAAGGATTTTTGGAAGACTGGCCGCAGGAAAGGGCGATCGCAGAAGGCCGCACCGCTGCGATTATGAGCAGTGTAGATGCTGAAGGTAAAGCTAAAATTTTGCGGTTTTTGTCGCAGTCGAGGTTGGTTACTCCTCTGAAGCGCGATCGGCTTTTAGGCCGCCCCATCCTTGACGGCGACGGTGGCTACGCTGAAGATAGGGATCACGGTATCCGCGTTATCGATCTCAATGTTATGTTAGCGGGTGCTGACCTGGCGGGCACCGATTTGCGGTGGACGGATTTGAGCGAAGCCAACCTCGTCCGCGCTAATCTCAGCAAGTGCGATTTAGTGAAAGCCAACCTCTCGCGCGCTGTCTTGTACGACGCCAATCTCGTTCGCGCCGACATGAGAGGCGCGGCATTATTCTACGGCTCTGCTGAAACTGCATCCCCCCGCAGCCGTACCGAATTTCCCAACTATCAAACGGGCGAACATACCGGCGCTGTGGTTGAACGTGCTGATTTCACCGGGGTCAAGCGGCTGTCGGAGGAGCAGCGCTATTACTGCTGCACTTGGTGCGGCTCTAAGTCGAGAGAGACTATTCCCGGCGGCTGCGAAGGGATTCCCAATAAACTCGGACGTTAAAATTAGAAGTACCGCTTTACTTACGTATATATTTGGTGCTCGCGATCGCAGCGGACTATACTTTAATTTTCAATCTACAGTCTTACGCTGTTTTAGCCATGACAAATACTGATTTAGGGCTAGAAGTAACTCGGCACCGAGAGCGATCCAAAAGCAGGGACTGGTTAATTTTTGTAATTGCTATGTGGTTTCTGAGCAGATCGGTAATTGCGATCGGGATCCAAGTAATTGCCCCGTTCTTCGACCCGATTCAGAACTCACAGCGTTTTGTTCCCGGCTTTGTTCCCAAAAGTGGCTGGGAAGTGTTTTCGCATTGGGACGGCCAATGGTATAAGCTGTTGTGCCTTTAAATAGGGTATCATAAAAAATGAGTTTAGTCAATATCTACAAAAATGCCAGCTAAAAACCATCTCAATCCCCAACAAATAGAGAAACTACAAAAAGCCTTAAGAGAGGAAGAAAAGGCAAATATTAGAGAAAGAATTCTAATTTTATTATTGCTCAATGACGGCAAGACACAATCTAAAATTGCTGATTTTTTGGGTTGCTCAGTCAACAAAGTATCTTATTGGTGTGTCAAGGGAGACCCAGACAATCTAGAAAGTCTAATTGATGATAGGATGAAGGGAAATCACAAAAAAGCCACAGATAAATATATAGATATATTATTAGAAACTCTAGAAAAAGACCCTCA
>NZ_JAUBQW010000222.1:0-5620 GCF_036701485.1 Microcoleus sp. Pol11C3
ACATTTTGGGGTCTTATATTTTTCACTCCTTTCAAGTCAGTTATATCATACCTCATCTTTTCGATAAATGCTATAGTTTTGATTCTTAATACCCGTTTATAAAATATCAACTTTATAGCGATTCCCAACCCTGATGTTCATCACTATTTCCCAATCTCAAATCTCAAATCTCAAATCCCCAAAATTATGAGTTTTGAGTTAATTATAACTTCTCAGTTAGTAACTCAAAACTCACAATTGTTTAACAAGTAGAGATGCACCCGAAACCTGTTATTTTTTAATTATCTCTACCTATAGGCTGATGTGTAGCGCGATTTTGATAATTTACACCGTTGTCCAACACATCCAACTTTAGAGCCAAGTATTAAACAACGAAAACTTCCCGAAGTGGCAAGTTCTACTTTTAACTCCCCTGAAGAAAGTTGGCTGCCTGGTCTTTAATCGACAATTTTTACCCAACCGCGGCGCACGTTGTACAGCAGTCGGTTGATGATGGCATACTCATCTTCATTCAGCGTTCTTTCTAAGAGTGCAGATCTGAGCTGTCTCCGGTCGTGGCGAGTCACGACGCTGGAGAACATGACCTGACCAAATAACTCTTCGAGTGTCATTTGGGATACTGACATGATAAACCTCCTAGTTGATTGAGACAGATAAAATTTTAACAGGCTTGTTGTATTTGTATTGTGCACTCGGGGAGTGACTTCAAAGGCGATCGAAAACATTGACACAGTGTGATTTTTTTGTTAAAAATCTGTGACCAAGACTTTGATGCCAAGTGACTTGGATCTCTTAAATTTGTGATGCTTGTCACTGAAGTCAAAAGACAGTTGACAGTTGATCGAGGGAAGAAGCCCGATCGCACAATCCCCAAATCTAAGCTTCGCCGATCGCCCTCAAAAACTCTCCATCCCGTCCTCACCGCTTCTCAACCTCATTTTCCCCTATGCCAATTTTCCAACTAATTGAGGCATCGGTCAATAGTCGCCACAACCGACTCCGCCAACTCTTTCAGCGCGTACCCCCCCTCCAATCCAAAGGCGATGCGCCGGGTGAGCTGCAGGCAGTATCCGGTGAAAGTACCGAAATCTGACGGAGCCAGAGTCATGCTCGCCAGCGGATCGGAGGCAGTAGCGTCGTAACCGGCGCTGACAATCAACAAATCCGGTTCAAATTTGGACAAAAAAGGCACTACAAGAGATTCAAAGGCGCTCAGGTATTCAGCGATGCCGCCGCCCGGATACAGGGGAATGTTCAGCACGTTGTCGTAGGCCCCGCGCTCCTCGGCATCTCCCGTTCCCGGATAGCACGGAGATTGGTGCAGGGAACAGTAGGCAATTTGCCGACAGTTTTCCACCAAAGATTGAGTGCCGTTGCCGTGGTGCACGTCCCAGTCGAGGACGGCGACGCGGTTGATTCCCGGCTGTTCCAGGGCGTAGTGAGCGGCGATCGCAGCATTGGAAAACAAGCAAAAACCCATCGCGCGGGCTTTTTCGGCGTGGTGTCCCGGCGGCCTGGCCAGCACAAAAGCCGGTTCCCCCGCAGCCACCACTCGATCGACCCCATCGAGCCAAGCACTTGCCGCTAGCAGCGCTACGTCGTAACTTTCAGCAGAAATCGGCGTATCACCGTCGAGGTAGCCGCCTCCCCGATGAGCCAAATGTTCGACTTCTTTGATGTATCTTTGCGAGTGAACTTTTTTGATAGCCGAGAACAGTGCTTGTTCGCGCTGCGCCACTGGGGTGGGCAGTTGCCATTCAATTTGATCCGCCCAAGGAGAAGCTTTTAGAGCATTAGCGATCGCCGTTAAACGTTCTGGTCGCTCTGGGTGAAGCATTCCAGTCTTGTGTAGCAAGAAATCGTCGGAGTAGATGACGGGTAGCATCGGCTGATTTTAGATTTTAGATTTTAGATTTTAGATTTTTAGTTTGCTTTAAGAAGGCATTCGGTTTTGTGAAATTAAACTTGCGATCGGGCAACCATTTTGTTTTTTTTGATTACCCTCAAAAAAACTCACCAAAGCATGAAAGCCTTCCCCCTAAAAAACCCTTTCTAGCTTGTGCCCATTGATGACTAAATCACCAACTGCCAACTTACGAATTTCCCTTGTTTCGTCCCTTAATTTTTCTGGCAACTTTCCCATAAAGTCCCAGGCAAATTGTGATATAATTTCAGGAGTAATTTGCAATATTTGGCAGCTCTACTGAATCCAAACCGATTTTATCGCATATTTGAGATTTATAGCGGTCAAATTTAAATTTTTAACGGAGTTTTTCAACCTATGAGTATGTCTGAGTCGCGGATAATCCCGACGGATCTGGGTGGTGAGATGTCCCGATCGTACTTGGAATACGCCATGAGCGTAATAGTCGGTCGGGCGCTACCAGATGCCAGGGACGGTCTCAAGCCCGTTCACCGACGCATTCTCTACGCCATGAACGAATTGGGCTTGACTCCCGATCGACCTTTCCGCAAATGCGCCCGCGTCGTGGGGGAGGTGCTGGGCAAGTATCACCCGCACGGAGATACAGCGGTTTATGACGCCCTGGTGCGGATGGCTCAGGATTTTTCCATGCGGGAACGCCTGATCAACGGCCACGGCAACTTCGGCTCCGTTGACAACGACCCGCCCGCTGCCATGCGGTACACCGAATGTCGCCTCACAGCTTTGACTAGCGACTCCATGCTGCGCGACATCGACTCGGAAACAGTTGATTTCGGCGACAACTTCGACGGTTCCCAGCAAGAACCCCTCGTACTCCCGGCACGCATCCCCCAAATTTTGCTCAACGGTTCCTCCGGGATTGCTGTAGGGATGGCAACCAACATTCCGCCGCACAACTTGGGCGAAATAATTGACGGTTTGGTAGCACTAATCCACAATCCAGCACTTACTGACCTGGAATTGATGCAGTACATCCCCGGCCCGGACTTTCCCACCGGAGGGCAAATTCTGGGTAGAGGCGGCATTCGCGATGCTTACACCACCGGGCGCGGTTCGATTACAATGCGCGGAGTCGCCGGCATTGAAACCATCGAACATCCGGGCCGCCCCGACAAAGAAGCAATTATTATCACCGAATTGCCTTACCAAACAAACAAGGCAGCCCTAATTGAGAAAATTGCCGAACTTGTCAACGACAAAAGATTAGATGGAATTTCCGACATTCGCGACGAAAGCGATAGAGACGGAATGCGGATCGTGATCGAACTCAAGCGCGACGCCTATCCCCGCGTCGTCCTCAACAACCTCTATAAACAAACACCCCTCCAAGCCAACTTTGGAGCCAATATGTTAGCGCTAGTAAACGGGGAACCCCAACTACTTACGCTCTCCCAATTCCTCAATGTCTTCCTAGATTTCCGCATTGAGACAATTACTCGCCGGACTCAATATGAGCTCCGCAAAGCAGAAGAACGCGACCACCTTCTGCAAGGCTTATTAATTGCCCTAGACAACTTAGATGCAATTATTCATCTAATTCGCGCCGCTGCCGACTCCGCCGCAGCGAAACAAGAATTGATGGATAATTACGGTCTTTCGGAACAGCAATCAGACGCAATTCTGCAAATGCAGCTCCGGCGTTTGACAGCATTAGAAGCGCAAAAAATTCAGCAAGAACACGAAGAACTGCGAGCTAAAATCGCCGATTTGGAAGATATCTTAGCGCGCAGGGAACGCATCTTAGAAATCGCCGAATTTGAAGCAGTCGAGATTCAAACCAAAATCGCCACTCCTAGGCGCAGCATCATCGAACACGCCGAAGGAGAAATCGATGAAAGAGATTTAATTGCCAACGAACAAGCAATTATTCTGATCACAGAGCAAGGCTACATCAAGCGGATGCCTGTCAGCACTTTCGAGGCCCAAAGTCGCGCTACTCGCGGCAAAGCAGGCGCGAAAATGAAAGAAGACGACGGAGTAGAACATTTCCTTTCCTGCTGCGATCATGACAGCGTTTTGTTCTTCAGCGACAGGGGCGTAGTTTACTCTGTCAAAGCTTATCAAATTCCCATCTGTTCCCGGACTGCCCGCGGCACTCCCGTGGTGCAACTGTTGCCGATTCCAATAGAAGAAAAAATCACTTCTATGGTGTCAGTTACAGAATTCACCAGTGAAGAATACTTGGTAATGTTGACTCGCGGCGGCTACATTAAGAAAACTTCACTTTCAGCTTTTGGCAACATCCGCACTAATGGATTAATCGCCATTTCTTTAGAAGAAGGCGACCAATTGCGCTGGGTGCGGAGAGCAAAAGTTGGCGACAGCATCATCATCGGTACGCGCCAAGGAATGGCAATTCATTTCCGCACCAATCACGAACAGTTGCGCCCAGTCGGCCGCGCGACGCGGGGTGTCAAATCAATGAAATTGCGATCGGGCGATGAGTTGATCAGCATGGACATATTGCCGAGTTCAATTGTTGCCGAAATTGCTGAATTGGAAACTGAAGACTCGGAATTTGAAGGAGCAGAAATTGCTCTATTAGAAACTGAAGACTCGGAATTTGAAGGAGCAGAAATTGCTGAATTGGAAACTGAAGATGCGGAATTGGAAGACGAAGAATTAGAACTGCAAGCCGAGGGAATTGAAGGCGAAGATGCCGAAGAAATTCCGACAGTTAGCAGCGAAGTTCCTTCAGTGTTGGTAATCACCACCAACGGCTACGGCAAGCGGGTTCCAGTTTCTCAATTCCGCCTACAAAGACGGGCTGGTAAGGGATTGACTGCTACTAAATTCAAGTCGAAAAAGGGTAAGGATCAGGTAGCTGCCCTGCGAATTGTCAACGAAGATGACGAATTGATGATTATTACCAACCGAGGTATTATTATCCGTCAGGCTGTGAGTGCAATTTCTACTCAATCGCGCACTGCAACGGGCGTGCGGGTGCAGCGGTTGGATGAGGATGATTCGATCGTAGCTGTGGCTTTGGTGCCACCTGCTGGTGAAGAATCGGCGGAAGAATCGGAATCTGAGGAAGTGGCAGAAGAGTCATAGGTTAAGAGTTTGTAGGGTGCGCTAGACGCACCTTACTGCTGAATGGTAAAAATGCGATCGCCCCTACTCACAAGCTTTCCCTCAAAAGTCAAAGATTTTTTCCGGTGAGGCAATGATGAGTCAACTCCAAACCAAACTACTAACTGATACCTGGGTTACAGCGACTTGGGATGAATATATAGAAATTATTACACAGCCGGAGTACGATCGAGCAAAATGCTATTACTACAACGGACAGTTGAGGCTTGAAATCGCAGCAGTCGGGGCAGATCATGCTGATGATAACGGAATTCTCGTCATCTTAATCAATTTATTTGGGCATTGCTAAAGGTATAAAAATGAGACTGCTGGTCAACTGTAGCTACGCCAAAACAGATGTCAGAGGCGCTCAACCTGATGCTTCTTACTACATCGGAGACCGGGTGCAAACGGCACCTCGCGGCAGTTCTGTAGTGAATTTGCATAGCCTAGTTTCCCAAGATTTAGCGATTGAAATTGCCGACAGTTCTCTCGTTGACGATTTGGAAACCAAAAGAATGATTTATGGGCTCTTCAGAACTTATGGTGATAACTTTATCTAATAAAAGATAGACTCGTGCATAAGACTAGAAGCTGAAACTC
>NZ_JAUBQW010000223.1:0-5564 GCF_036701485.1 Microcoleus sp. Pol11C3
ACTTTTTTTGGCATGGCTATTTTTGCTCGATTTTTTCAGCAATTATAACAGACCTATGACAACCGGATTCCGTATAAAAGGACTTTTGCAAGAAGTCTAATCTCAAATCTCAAATCTCAAATCGCCAGACTTCCACGTCGGAGTCGGGAGGGAATTTCTCGATCGCCTTGACTCTTCAATCTCAAATCTCAAATCTCAAATCTCAAATCGCCAGACTTCCACGTCGGAGTCGGGAGGGAATTTCTCCATCGCCTCGACTCTTCAATCTAAAATCTAAAATCTAAAATAGTAGGACTATGGCATTCGCCAAATCTTAATAGTGCGATCGGGACTGCCGCTCACAAAAGTCTTGCTATCTCTGGCAATAACAACACAACTCACAAACTGACTGTGACCAGAAAGAGTGCTTCTTTCTTTTCCCGTCTTCAAATCCCAAACTATAATATCTCCACCCCCGCTGATCAAAGTGCGGCTGTCCGCGCTAAAGGCGATCGTCCTCACCCAGCTCGAATGCCCTTTAAAAGTGCGGGTGCGCTTCCCGTCTTGCACGTTCGACAAACGGATCGTATTGTCCTCGCTGCCGCTAGCCACAATTTTCCCGTTCGGGCTAAAAGCCACAGCAGTAACCGGGCCCCCGTGCCCTGTGATAATTCTTCTGACTTCTCCGGTATCGAGATTCCACAAACGCACAGTCTTGTCCTGGCTGCCACTAGCGAGAGTTTTACCGTCCCGGCTCACAGCGATCGCCTTTACTCCTCCAGCGTGGCCGCTCAAAGTCCGCAATCTGGTGCCCGTTCTGACATCCCACAAGCGAACAGTTTTGTCATCGCTGCCGCTAGCCAGAGTTTTACCGTCCTTGCTAAAAGCGATCGCGTTGACGGGGGCTTTGTGAGCGGCAATCGTCCGCATCCGTCGCCCCGTCTTCAAATCCCAGAGAATTACATTATTGTCGCCGCCGCCGCTGGCAAAAATCGAGCCGTCCGGGCTCACCGCCACCGTCTTGACCGATTTGTTAGAATGCACCGAATCGAGAGGAGGCACCAGCAGGCGTCCCGTCCTCACATTCCAAATTCTAATCGTCCCCAAGCTTGCGCTCACCAAAGTTTTACGGTCAGGCGACAGGGCGATCGCATTTACACTGTCGACATTATCCAAACTTTTTTGCAAAAACTGACTGCTAGGCAAACTAGAAAGCAGCCACACCGGGTTTGCCGGAAACACCCCGTAACGCAGCGAACCGTAAATTTGAGACGCCCCAATACTCAGCATCAAAACAGCCGTGCCCGCCAGCAACTTCTTTTTCCAATCAAAAACCTTTTCGACGGGCTTCTGCAAGACCGAATTCAGAGGTCTGAGGCGGTTCCTAGAATTCTGCTTCGTCGCCCCAGACGCACCGGCAGTTGCGCGAATTTTAGTTTGCCCCGTCGCCGGTAACTGAGTCGGCAACTGACTTTCCGCGTCGTCGAGTTTAATTTCCTCCAAGCACTGCAAAACCATCTGCGGACTTTGAGGTCGATTTCCCGGAAAAGGGGCCATCAGGTAATCGATCACATTAGCCACGGGGTCGGAAACTTGAGGAGCTCCTTTGCGCCACATTAATCTGCCCGTGCGGGGATTTTCGGGAAACGCAGTCGGCGGCTTCCCAGTCAGCAAATAAACAAAAGTCCGCCCCAGAGCAAAAAAATCCGACTGCGGAACAGCCTTGCCATTAGTTTGTTCCGGCGGCGTGTAGCCTGGAGAAACAATACCAGTCACATTTTGCCCCTGGCCAACCTTAGCGAAATAAGTCCCCGACACTTCCCTAGCAGTCCCGAAGTCTATCAGCACTAACTGCCCGTTGGGCTTGCACATAATATTGTGCGGCTTGATATCCCGATGGAAATAGTTGAGACGGTGAACTTGGTCTAAAATTTCCGACAGTTGTTTGAGCCAGTTCACAGCTTGTTCTTGACTGATCGGGCGGCCCCGATGTTTCAGCCAGTCTTGCAAATTGGCTCCAGCAATTTTCTCCATCACCAGACAGTGAAAAGACTCTGTGCTGTGAGCGGGCGTAAATATAAAATAACCGTCGCGATCGACTTTTGGAATACCTGGATGTCTCAGCCTGACCAATACGTCGGCTTCTTGCTTAAAAAGTTCTACAGCTTTGGGATGGTCTTTGAGCAAGACTTTTAGCACTTTTCGGGCGCCGTTATCGTCCACTTCAAATGTTCTGCCAAAGCCACCGTTTCCGAGAGGCGTGACTAGCCGATATCGACCTTCCAACAAAAGTTGAGACCCGCAGTGGATACACGCGGATTTGCCAGAGTTGGCTGGATCGGAGGGATTCGGGCATTTGGGATTGAGGCAATAACTCACAGAAGCCACATAACCCTGATTGAGGTTGCTCTATCAAGTTTTACTTTGACACTGCTCTACAAAACTTGGCTAAACTTATCTAAGCTTCACCATTCAACTAGAAGTATTTTCTAGAGGGTCTGATTCCTGCTTCTGCCAAGAGAGTCGGCTCTTACTTGTCCACAGGCGTAAATTCGGGTGGAGCAGCACCCTATTTTTGAAGTCTGTACAACTATTTATTATTGTGGAAGCTTTTAGCCATTGTTTAACCATTATTTTCAACCAATTTAACGAATCGTGGTATCCCGTTCGACCTTTTTATAGGCTGGTCAGTTTTAAATCGACCGTCGTTTACTCTTCCAGAAAATTTTTCCTGCAGATTTTGGGCATTATTCTGAGAATGTTGCACAAAACCGCGCCTCTGTCAATATACTTGTCATCAGCAGCTCGGAGGAAGTTTAATCAAGTATTAAGCGATTAGATTAACCTCTGTGTACTCTTGGTGAGTGAGATTTTTGTTCAGCTTGCGTTACTTGCCTTGACAAGATTACTCAAGCCGCATTAGAGGTGTCTTCTCTAAAATCGTTAATTCCTGTATGGCATACCGTATTTAATTAGTCCTCTTTATCTAGTTCGGTTTTTGTTCAAATACGAGTTTTCCTAGACGGCAACACCGTGTTTGTGTGACTACGTACTCAACAATCTAGTTAAGTTTTTACGTTGTCTAGTGATACTCAATTTTAAACTTATGACGATCGTAGCACACCTAGAACAATACTCATGAGCACTCTTGATTGAAATCTTGCAGCGTCGCTGAAGTCAAGCGAGGCTTTAGTCTCGCTTGACTTCAACATCCCGTCTTTTTGTATAACCTGTGGCACTGCGATCTAACGATCGGGTTGAGGCCAAAGGTTTTGTTGTTTGTCACAGCCGATCGATGTCAAAAATCCCTGATGACAGCAGATCATCTACAAAAAGACTAGAACTAATAACGAGAGAGCACCCAGATTTCAATTGTACGATCGCCACCACCACTCTCGAAAAAAGAAGTGAGAGTGGGCGAGTGGGCGAGTGGGCGAGTGGGCGAGTCGGAGAGTGTCCGAGTGGGAAAACCCCCCTTCTGCTGAATGCCTTCTTCCCTCGAACCTCTTCCCTCTTCCTTCAGCAGAAGAAAGCCTGTTAAACAAGTCCCTCAATTACCGGATGGAAGTAGAACGCCAGCGCCAAAACCGTATAAGCTGCCAACAGCAAAGTACCTTCCAGCCAGTTAGAGTTGCCGTCAGAACTGATAGAATTGGCTATCAGCACCGACACCGCAACCGCTACAAGTTCAAACGGGTTAAAATTCAAGTCCATCGGTTTGCCCAAGACAAAACCTGCCAAAACCAACACCGGCGCAACAAACAAAGCAATTTGCAAACTCGAACCCACGGCCACAGAAACCGACAAATCCATTTTATTTTTCATCGCCACCGTCACCGCCGTCGTATGTTCGGCCGCATTGCCAATAATCGGCACTAAAATCACCCCGGTAAACAGTGATGTCAGCCCCAAACGCGCTGTCGCTTCTTCGAGAGTACCCACCAACAGTTCCGACTCGACAGCTACCATCAGGGTACAGGCCAACAGCACCCCAATCCACAGCGGCAGATTGACTTTGTGGTCAGGACTGTCTGGTGCTAAGTTACTTTCGGCTAATTCTTCGAGCATTTCTATTTCTGCCACCCCTACATCGTACAGATAACTGTGGGTTTTCATCGAAAACAGCAGCGTCAGCACGTAGACGACAATCAGGACTATAGCAACAGCGCTAGAGAGGTTCTGCATAGTTTCCGCAGGGATGCCCGTAGAGGTGGCATTAACTGCAGTCGGCACCAAAATGGCAATCACGGCTAAGTTCATCGCTGAAGCGTTCAACCGGGCGACTATCGGCTGAAATTCTTGTTCTTTGTAGCGCAAACCGCCCAGCAGCATCGCAAATCCCATCACCAGCAGCAGGTTGCTCATAATTGAACCGGTGATGCTGGCCTTGACAACATCTATTAGTCCGGCGTTGAGGGCGACGATGCCGATAATCAGTTCCGTGGCATTTCCGAAGGTTGCGTTCAGCAAACCCCCCAAGTTGGCACCGAGGACGACGGCGATTTCTTCGGTGGCCGTCCCCATCCAGGCGGCTAGAGGGACGATGGCTAATGCCGAGGTGATGAAGATGGTGGAGGATTCCCAGCCGAGAAAGTGCCCGGCGATCGAAACCGGGATAAATAACAGCAGGCTGGAAATAATTGTATTTGTGTTTAGCATTTAGATTCTCAAAAGCTGCCAACCGTCAATCATAGCCTGCCATACAGTTTAAGAATGGGGGAAGGTTCGATATTTGGGTGTTGGCTTAAAGCTGGGGGTGCAGGATCGGGCGATCGCTGCATTGCGGCTTTCACGGATGTGACAAACTAAGAGAGCGATTTGTTTAGCCAATCGGTTCAATGGATTTTTGTATTCGATTAGCTTCCTTAGAAGACATTCCTAAGCTGACAACTTTAATTCCTGATTCTGTTAGAGCTTGTGCCTGCAGGCTACTATAGTTCAGAGCAGATTGAAGGCGCACTGGGCATAGTTTTTGGGGTTGATAGTCAACTGATTCAAGACCAAACATACTTTGTTGCTCAGAACAATCACCAAATTGTTGGTTGCGGTGGTTGGAGCAAGGGTAAAACGCTTTATGGAGGTGATTCAGGCAAAAATAATCCAGAAGATAGCCTCCTCAACCCAGACAGCGACTCGGCAAAGATTCGTGCATTCTTTGTTCATCCAGCCTGGGCACGTCGAGGAATTGGAAGTCAGATTATGCGAGTATGTGAACTGGCTGCTGAGCGTGCTGGATTTAAAGAAGTTGAGATGATTGCGACGCTGGCGGGAGAGCCATTTTACACAAAATTTGACTATCAGGCGATCGAGCGGTTTGAAATTCCTCTCCCAAACAGTCAGTTTCTCCCCGTTGTGAGTAAGGGTAAAATCAGTGTTGGTTAAATGCGAGCGTAAACCAATCTGAAAGCACAAAACTAGCAAAGAATTATCAGCCATGTCAAGAAAACTAGATTTTTTCAAAGTAGAAGTCGTCCCGCACGATCCAACTTGGCGAGGCGCCTTTGAAACTAGACCTCTTGCAAAAGTCATTCTGAAAGGTTAAGTTCATAGTTATAGATGCCTGCAATCAGGTTGAAGCGTAAACC
>NZ_JAUBQW010000224.1:0-5526 GCF_036701485.1 Microcoleus sp. Pol11C3
AGTTTCAGCTTCTAGTCTTATGCACGAGTCTATCTTTTATTAGATAAAGTTATCACCATAAGTTCTGAAGAGCCATCCATTTCATCAATTAGACACTTATCTGCGGTGGTGGCGCAATGGTCATTTGAGCAGTACAGGCAAATGTTTTGATATTGGCAATACGGTGCGACAAGCACTTGGGAAGTTTGAAGATACAAGAAAACCTTTCTGCGGTTCTACCGATGCTCATACTGCTGGAAATGGTTCGATTATGCGTTTAGCTCCCGTGCCTTTGTTTTATGCGAAAAATCCTTTAGAAGTCCTAAAAAAATCAGCAGTAAGTTCTCGAACTACTCACGGTGCTGCTACTTGTATAGATGCTTGTCGCTATTTTGGGAATTTAATTGCGGGGGCGGTGAATGGAGTTGCTAAAGATGTGTTGCTTTCGGAAAGATAGTGTCGGATTTCGGGATATTGGGCAGCAAATCCGTTGGTGGTCGAAATTGATGAAATTGCGGCGGGTTCTTTTAAACTGCGACAACCTCCTGAAATTAAAGGTACGGGTTATGTTGTCAAGTCTTTGGAGGCGGCACTTTGGGCGTTTTACAACAGTTCTTCTTTTGCTGAAGGCTGTTTGTTGGCTGTGAATTTGGGCGACGACGCGGATACAACTGGTGCGGTTTACGGACAGTTGGCTGGGGCTTTTTACGGAGAATCTGGTATACCGGACAAATGGATCTCGCAATTAGTCGATCGCACTTTAATTGCATCTTTTGGCGATCGGCTTTTTACTCGTTCGCGATCGCTCTGAATATTTACATCAATTTTCAACCTTCTTGGTTTTTACCATAACTAGCAACTTGAGTTAAAATAGACCAATTTACACAAACATTTCTGGTTGAGGGTTAATACAATGGTACTCGAAGCCCCGTCTATCAAAGCCAAACTAACCGTCACCTGGGAACCCCTACCAGCTAACTTCGTATTAGCCGACGATCCGATGGAAAATATTCAACAACCTTCTCTCGCCGCTGGTCTCACCGATGCACTGGGAGCCGCAGGATGTATCCAGCCAGAAATGCTGATTGCCTCTAATTTGGGGTTAGTCGCCACAGTCAATAAAAAGATTGTTATCAAAGCTCCAGACTGGTTTTATGTGCCGCAAGTGCATCCTCTCGCAGAGGGGGTAATTCGCCGTAGTTATACTCCTCACACTGATGGTGCTAATGTGGCGATCGTGATGGAGTTTCTCTCAGAAGCAGAGGGAGGAGAACTATCACTCAGAGCAACTCCGCCCTATGGAACAACTCCACTTTTACGAACAGATTCTTCAAGTACCTACTTATGTCACTTATGACCCCTACGAAGGTATTTTAGAAGTGCGCTATTTGCAAGATGGGCGGTAGGTTTTACATTCAGCCAATGAGCAGGGGCGGGTGTGGATTCCACAACTGGAATTATATCTGGGGATTTGGTCGGGGGAAAGGTTGGGACAAACCATGAACTGGCTGCGCTGGTGGGATAATTTAGGTAATTTGTTGCTGTGGAATTCAGAACAAGCTGAGCAAGAAAGGCAAAGGGCTGAGCAAGAAAGACAAAGGGCTGAGCAAGAAAGGCAAAGGGCTTACCAGGAAAGCCAAAGGGCTGAACGATTGGCGGCTAAGTTGCGCGAATTAGGAGTTGATCCAGATTGAAAGCTGATTGAAAGCTAATTTACGATCGCCCTTAATACACAGGACTTACCCAACCATCTACCAGAATAGGCGCAACCACAGGCAGATTGCGCCTACAAAACGCTAATTTTTTGTGCGTAAGTCCTGAATCGAAAATCGAAAATCAATTGACGTGTGTAGCAATTCGTGATATTATTCTCCGCATTTGTCTCGATATAAAAAATATGTATGAATAAATCTTAAGTTTTAATTAAATTTAGTATTATAATTTTGGTAACTTCCAACTAAGTATTTATTCTCACTATGGTAGCGGATCAATTTCCTTGGCTGACCGCAATTGTCATCCTACCCCTGCTAGCTTCCCTCGCCATCCCTTTTCTGCCGGATACAGACGGCAAAACCATTCGCTGGTATGCCCTAGGCGTAGGTATTGCAGATTTTGTATTAATGTGCTGGGTGTTTTGGACTCATTACGATCCAAGCATCTCTACTTTCCAAATCGTAGAGCAATATTCCTGGATACCTTCTTTAGGCCTCAACTGGTCTGTTTCCGTTGACGGACTGTCAGTTCCGTTGGTACTGTTGGCGGGATTGGTGACGACACTATCAATCTTTGCAGCCTGGGAAGTCGATCGCAAGCCACGACTTTTCTACTTCCTAATGCTGGTGATGTACTCCGCACAAATAGGAGTGTTCGTCGCCCAAGATATCATGCTGCTGTTCATTGTCTGGGAACTAGAACTAATTCCGGTGTACCTGCTAATCTCGATTTGGGGCGGACAAAACCGCCGCTACGCAGCTACCAAATTCTTGATTTATACAGCGGGCGCTTCCATCTTTATTTTGATAGCTGCCTTAGCAATGGCATTCTACGGCGGAGGCACCCCCACCTTCGACATGGTAGAACTAGGCTTGAAGGACTACCCACTGGGTTTAGAATTACTGCTTTATGCGGGATTGTTCATTGCCTTCGGTGTGAAACTGGCGATTTTTCCCTTCCACACTTGGCTACCTGATGCCCACGGTGAAGCATCTTCTCCCGTGTCGATGATTCTGGCCGGTGTATTGCTGAAAATGGGCGGATACGGACTGATTCGCCTGAATTTGGAACTTCTCCCCAAAGCACACGTTTACTTTGCACCGATTATGGCGGTGCTGGGCGTGGTCAATATTATCTACGGCGCGCTGAATTCATTCGGCCAATCGAACATGAAGCGCCGCCTAGCGAATTCGTCGATTTCTCACATGGGATTCGTGTTGTTGGGTATTGCTTCCTTCACGGATTTGGGAATCAACGGGGCGCTGTTGCAAATGATTTCCCACGGTTTAATCGCCTCAGTATTGTTTTTCCTGGCTGGCGTTACTTACGATCGCACCCATACAATGATCATGGATGAAATGGGCGAGATTGGCAAAGTTATGCCGAAAGTGTTTGCCTTATTTACCGCAGGCGCCCTGGCTTCCCTAGCACTTCCCGGTATGAGTGGTTTTGCGAGCGAACTCTCAGTATTTGTGGGTGTGGCAACTAGCGATATCTACAGTGATTCTTTCCGCGCAGTGATTGTTTTCTTGGCAGCAGTAGGAGTCGTTTTGACGCCGATTTATTTGCTCTCGATGCTGCGACAGTTATTTTACAACTGTGGGACACTAGCGGCTTGCGACCTTGAGGATCTCAATTTGCAGAATCAGAGAAACAATCTGGATGAAGCGGTTTGTTTTGGTAATAGTTGCGTTTTGCCTGGTGATGCACCGTTTATTGATGCTAAACCTCGCGAAGTGGCGATCGCATTTTGCTTTTTGATACCGATTGTCGGCATTGGTTTTTATCCCAAGATGGCGATGCAAGTCTACGATGCCAAGACTGTCGCAGTCAACGCAGAAGTCCGCCAATCTTACATCCAAATTGCTCAAGAAAATCCTCGGATTTATGCGAATCAACTTTTGGTTCCCAAAATTGCTCAAGCTCAAAAAGCGCCGGCTTTTGGCAAAATTACAGGGTCTGAATCTGCATCGGTTTTTGGCATTGTCAAATAATTTTATCGAACTCTGTTTGTGTTGAAAATTGGGCGATCGCTTTTGTCAAAGGGCGATCGCTTTTTTCTTAGCGCTGAATTTCTGAAATAATCTGCGCCAGATTCTCCCTAGCATATCCCACCTCAAGAATCGATTTCTCCTCCAGCTCAGAGGCAACTTTCTTCAAGATATTTAGCGGTTCTTCAGATCCTGTCGTCTTCACAAACAACACTTGCAACCGATTTTTTACTAATGCTAAAATAGAGCTACTTGGTTCGCCTTTATTCCCTTTCCCTTTAGCAATACTGATGCTCAAGTTGTGAGTGTTCAACAGCCGCATTCTTTCTATTCCTTGGGTCTTAACCGTTTCCAAAACCTCTACTCGAATCTGCTCCACTAATCGGTCGGTCACATATTGCACGATTAAAGGCTGAAGCATAAAAACAGTTTCCCCGCCCTCACTGATTTTGTAAATTAGCGAGCGACGACCGAGAGAATCGAGATTTTTCAGCAAATCTGAAAGCGATGAATTGACCAACATCTGCTGTCGTAAAGTGGCCAGGGAAATCGGACTTTGAGCAATAGCAATCCAGTAAGCAATATCTTGTTCGGAACTCGACATTCGATCGAACTGCTGCGCCAGCAAATTGCTGATATGTTCTTCAATAAATAAAGCCGTTGCTTCCAAAAGCTTTAAAACATTTCCCTCGAAAAACTCGTTAATTGTTGTCGCTACAATCTTTAATGCTAACAGATTGCCTCCGTACCGGGATAACAAGATTTCCAACTCTTGATTTTGAGGCGACAAACCTTTTTCTTGGAAAATTTCCCGGGCTATTTCCTCGGAAATAGCAGGTTTTAAAGACCGCACTTTTTCTCCCGCCAGCAAACCCAGTTCCGTAGGTTCTTCCGAACTAACTAGCACCAAACAGCTATTGTGATTGACCTCACAGAGTCGCACAATTAAATCTCGATATCCTTCGTAGCCTTCGCGGTAGTGTCCGGCTAATTCTTCGGGTCTGAGAACCGCTTCAAAATCGTCTAAAATTACTAGACAGCGGTGCTTCCGTAGCTCCTCGACCAAGCGCGAAATTTGGCCGTTGAGGTCTATCGGCACATCGGATTTTTGTTGGTTATAAAAAAGTTGAATTAAGCCCGCTAGGAAGTCGGATGGTGTTGGAGTCGATCGCAGCGATCGCCAAATCACAAAATCAAACTCATTCTGTACCTGTTTTGCCAACTGCACCGACAGAGTTGTTTTGCCACTACCAGCCAAACCCAGCAGCGCTATCAGGCGACAATTATCTGATACAATCCACTGCTTTAAAGTAGTTAATTCTTCAGTCCGTCCATAAAAAACCGAAACATCCGGTGCTTGGCCCCAATCTTGCTGTCGGTGTCCGTTAGCGAAGCCCTCGGAAAGGATCGCCATCTTAAATAGAGATCCTTTACCTTGGGGATTAAAATCTTTCGTTCCCTGATCAGTGTGGTATGAAAACAGCAACTGATGCCTCAATTCCGAAAGCTTTCCAGGGCCGTTCCCCCCGATCTGAAACTTTTTGTAAACTTCGCCGAGTCTTTTGCGAACGGCGATGTCGCTAATGCCAAGCTTGGTTGCGATCGTAGCCGTAGATTGACCGTCGAGAGCCATAAACACAGTTTCTAACTCGGCATCTGTGACGTTACGCTGTTTGGCGATCGTTTGCACAAAGTTTTGAGGAATCGGAGTAGTCAAGGTAGGAATCTCGCCTATACTAAAAAAATCTATCTTCTATTATATTGTGTGATACGGAATCCGGTTGACAAAGGTCTACAACAAATCATCAATAAGTCAACCAATGATAATTGGTCAAAGCCTTAA
>NZ_JAUBQW010000225.1:0-5495 GCF_036701485.1 Microcoleus sp. Pol11C3
TTCATGGTTTTATTGTCACAATCAAGTATTGCATATAATTGTATCATAGTCTTGATAATGATTTAGGATTGCTATAGCAACCGGTTCAGCCAAAGAAAGTGGCTCAGCCGCCGGGCCTAAAGCAGCTTGAGTCCCTGCTGGCACGTAAATACCATCGCAATCCCAATCATCATCTGTAATCTCACCGGCTGCTAGGAAATAAAGTTGCGTCGGCGATTTTTTCGGCTTATTCGCATAAACTGCCAGCGTTTGCCCGGTTTCATTACGACACTGAGCCCGCTTTTTAGCAGTTTCGATCACATACTTCTGCATTTGCAATTCGCCCAACCGCTGTTGGTACTGTTCCGGCGTATAACCGGCAGTGGAAGGATCGCTCTGAGCTGATAAAAGTTGATTCAATTCCTGTGTCACTTCCGCATAGTCAGCCCCCTTTGTGAAATCCTTGCCGGCCCAAGAAGGCTGAGCTACAGCTAAGTTTACGAAAAGCACTAAAGCCACCAGAATTATTTTGAAAAACTTGCTCATTTTTGTTGTCCTTTGTGTAAAAAATCAGAGTTTGTTCTTAGAAAACCCCTCCACTTTGCTGAAATTATAAATTATTTTCCAACTTCAGCAAAGTGGAGGAAACTTGAACCCTAGTTCACCTCAAATTTTTCGATTTTAGGTGCAGTCTCTAACGATTGATAATTGTCTTTAAGCAATATCAGCAGCCACAAGCAACTGATAGCTAAAGTAACTACCGTTAAATCGCGATTCTCTAGAGTATGGCTATCGAGCAAGATCAGCGTACCCAGACCCATTAGAACGAAGGGAACAAGGGAATTACCGTAGCGGACAAGTAGGGTCGCGATCGCGCTCATGCGAGTTAGTTGATAGGCTACATAACACCAGACACCCACTAGCAAGAAAAAGACGCTCAGAATCACTAGCAGGCTATCCCAAGTGCAGTTGGCAAACAACGGGACATAAATCCCCACATTATCACCTCCATTAGCAAATGTCACCGCAGCTACGCTATAAGTTTGTGGGGATAAAAGACTAGCAAAGATAGTGGATTGAGGCGCATCTGTAGCTGTATTTTCATCATCTGCCTCTGTATCTCGATTTAGCAGGCGGCTGACTCCAATGGCAATTGGTACTAACCCCAACATCCCCACCCAAGGGCGCGGCACCATCATACAGCCAAAGAAGCTAGGAAGACTAAGCAGCACCAGTGCTGCGAACCCAAGATATTGTCCTGTAACAATGTGTTGCCGTCGAAAAACAGCATTGACTTGGGAGAAAAACAGCAGCAAGATGACGATATCATCTAAATTTGTGGCGGTGAAAGCTGTAAGACCTGTGGAAATAGCGGTAATGGATGGGTTCATATCTAACTGCCTAAATTGTGATTCTAGTATGGCTGGAATAGTGCCGCAGATTAATTGATGTTGAGGTGTTTTTGGTTAAAATGTTACTGAACAGATTGGCTATAGTGACGCTCTCATTCACTGATTAGTAACGTCTATTGTCACAGCTTGAAATAGCTAAATGCGGATACCGAATGTGTTGATGGCTTTTGAGTTGGAAGTAAAATTGGCATCAAATTTGCATATTTTGATGAGTCAATTTTAGAGTTAAATACTTGGGGAAGTAGTATAGAAACATCAGGCTTCTGCTTCTGATCGGAAACAGACGGCTTAGCTGCTTCATTACCTTCGGTAATTGGCTTAACGGCGGCTGGCATCACCATCACTTTGATGGGACTGACAGATGGTTGTTGCTGATTGAGCTTTTCCATTAAGTCAGGAATGTCCTGGCTTAATCGATCGAGCTTTTCGTGCAGTAGTACCACATCGTGAGCGGCTTTGAGATTAACTCGATGATTGTAGAGATTTTGTTCGCGTTCGGCATCCGACTGGCGGTTTTGACTCATTAACACAATGGGTGCAGTGTAAGCAGAGGCAAAGGAGAATACTAAGTTGAGGAGGATGAAGGGCTGCTGATCCCAGTGAGGAATGCCCGGTGTCAGGTTCGCGCCCACCCACCCGGCGAGGACTACTGTCTGTCCAATCAAAAAGGGCCACGAACCCACTTTCGCTGCTAGGGTATCTGCTAAATGCTGTCCGCGAGTTAAGGCTTTTTCCTCTGGTTTTTGAGGCGTAACCTGTAAAGGCATTTGATGGCTGGCGGTTTTCATTTTTGCATTAACGCTTTTGGATAGAGTGGATTTCATGGCAAACCTCACGGGTGAATGTCTAGTTGAAGCTGAGTGGTTAATGTTTGGTGGCGTTTTTCTTTGATGCCTTTACTTTAGTCAAGCTCTACTCATAAGAGCAAATGTTCTTTTTTATCAAATCAATCACTTCAAGTTATAGACTTGTTGGGAAATAGGAGAGAATAGGAAGAACGAGACAGGGTGAGGGGAAGGCTCAACATCCAACGTATACGCTCACCTTGACCGATTTGTAGGGGCGATGACGGAATTAAACCAGAAAGCCTTTGATGCCCTTTTGTGGTGCCTTGAGCGCCGTGTATGACCGGGCGCTTGTTCCAGCAACGCCGTCAGGGTGCCAGGAGAGGTGGAGGTAAAGCACGTTTACGCAGTTGGGGACTTGGGGAAAAATAAAGTCCCAGGCAAAATAGAGGAGAGGCAATGCACCATAGGCGATTGTCTCTCCTCTTTAGATCGCAAAAAAGCCAGAAGATGCTGAGTGATGCAATATGATGTACATCATTCCATCCAACTCCTTAGAGTTAGTCTGGGACAATAGAGTCATTTATAAAGTTGTATTTCCTTAAAGATTACGATTAGGAGGTTTTTTCAATGAAAAGGGAACATTTCGTAGGATCTAAAAAGGTGCTAGCAATTAGAAAATCGGATGTTAACAATTTGTCGAACTTGCTGGGTTCATCAGATGAATTTAGCTTAATCACAGACAATAGTAAATATTACCTAACTTCTTCGCGCTGGGAATCACTCTGCTGTATATTGGGAAGCTACTAAACCTCTTCGAGACATAAGTGCTGTTGCAAGGATTAAATTTACAGATTTTCCACTTCTTAAGCCTGATATGATCTACGAAGTTGACGAAGAAGGTAAGCGTCATGGGCAGCGCGCGCTTTCAGCCACAATTAACGTGGGTTCAAGTTGTTCTGTTTCTATACAACTAGAAGGCGGTCAAGATATAATCCCTATTTCAGAGTTTGAATCCTGGATGAAGCTGGCAGAAGAAGACGAGATAGTTAAAAATGTTTTCAGACAAATTACGGACTTTGAACATAACTGGATTAATCTTTACAAAGTTTATGAAATTGTCAAGAAAGATGCTGGTAGAAAAAATAAGATTGATAGGATTGAACAGTGGATAACTAAAAAGAAGATTAGCCACTTCACGCATACTGCTAATAGTCAAAGCGCAATTGGTGATGATGCACGGCATGGTGTCGATCAGAACGATCCACCCAAAGAACCTATGTCACTATCAGAAGCAGATGCTTTAATTATGACTCTGCTACAAAAATGGCTTCAGTGGAAGTGCGAACAACACAAGTAGAATAGTCAGGTACGACACAGATTCAGAAACGAAAGTCGGGATAAAGAGTGATTAATTATTTGTGTATCCGCAGCCAAATCTGTGCCGTACTTACATCACAACAAATCTTTCAACTTGTCATCTTCTGCTAACACCTTGATTACCTGTTTAATCTCCTGCGTCCTGTCCTTTTTCACAATCAAAGTTACGTTGCCATCTCTGACAACTACCACATCCTCTAAACCAATGGTGACAATTACTTCTTTCTCATCCGCTGCATAAAGAATGCTATCCTTGGTATCAATTCCGACGTGTTTTGCTAACTCGACATTTGGTTGGTCTCCTTGCAGCAAACGCCCGATCGCATTCCAATCTCCCAAATCGTCCCAGCTAAAGCCTACGGGCAGAACACAAGCCTTTTGCGTCTTCTCCATCAAAGCGTAATCGATGCTAATTTTCGGCAATTCGGAGTAAGCAGCGGCACCTTTCGCCTCCAAAGCTGCCATCATTTCCGGTACATGATTTCGCAATTCTGTCAAGACTGTTCCAACTCGAAATACAAAAATTCCGCCGTTCCAGCTAAACTTGCCGCTGGCTACAAATTCTTCCGCAGTTGTACGATCGGGCTTTTCCGTAAATCTCGCCACCCGATACGCCGGGAAACCCCCAAAACTGCCAATTTCCTCACCTTGTTCGATGTAGCCGTAGCCGGTGGAAGCATAACTCGGTTTTACTCCCAAAGTGGCGATCGCATCCTGATTTTTCGCCAACTCGGCCGCCGCCTCCAAAGTCTTGATAAACTCCTCCGGTTCCCCAATCCAGTGATCCGCCGGGAAAAAGCCCACTACCGCATCCTCACCGTAACGCTTGGCAGTTTCTATAGCAGTCCAGGCCACCGCCGGCGCAGTATCCCGACCCTCCGGTTCCGCCAGCAAATTCTCAGGAGGTAAAAGGGGCAACTGTTCCCGGACTCCCGCCGCCAACATTTCCGACGTTACCACCCACAAATCGTCCCAGCCGTTACCTAATGTTAATAGTCTTTCTGCTGTAGCTTGCAGCAAACTCTTGCCGCTACCGTCGAGACTCAAAAACTGTTTGGGGCGCTGCTTGCGACTCAGCGGCCAGAAACGTTCGCCTTTACCGCCGGCCAGAATCACAGGAATTAAGGTTCTACTCATTGTTTAATGTTTAAACTGTTCACGTTCATTTTGCCTTGATACCCGTAGGGACACGGCAATGCCGTGTCCTTACCCGTAGCTTAATTTTTAATTCTACCTTCTATCTTCCGCCTGTCACTTTGTCAATCCAATTAAGTAGGTCGGCGGGAAAATCCATAAGTATGTAACAAAATATTAAGTCGGGTGACTGGACTTGAATTTAATACGTTGTGTAGGGTAATCTCCTCTTTTTCCTCTAACTTCTACTCCATGAATTACGGCGTAGGCGAGTTCTAATTCATCCTCAAACATTTGTCCGGCTAATTCATCTTCTTTAATGTGTTGCCACTCCAATTCAATTGGGTTCATTTCGGAACAATATTTAGGCAAGAAAAAAATATATAAACCCTGAGCTTCCCACTTTGACCACAACTGTTTAACCTCCTGACATCGGTGTATTGGACCGTTGTCTTGTACAATAATTCTAATCCGTTTTATTTGGGCCACTTCTTCTGCTTCTTTCTCCATCATCTGAATATAAGCTTTTCGATCAACACCTCCAATTACCAAACCATATACAAAGCTACTTAAAGGTTCAAAAAGCCCCACAATACTTAATCTACGACCTCGATTTTTAGTTTGCTGTATCCGTTTTTGTTGACCTTTTTTGTAATATGTATAACTTGGTTTACTCCACGCACAAAATCCTGATTCATCTAAATATTTTAAGTCGATTTCTCCGGCTGCCGCTGCTAATTCCAGCATATCTAGGTCTGATTGCTTTATTTCTCGTTGTTTGGGGTCTTGTTTTCCTTTATGACTT
>NZ_JAUBQW010000007.1:0-13698 GCF_036701485.1 Microcoleus sp. Pol11C3
GCTTGCTCAAACAGCGGCCAAGCTTTCTCATGCTGATTATTTGCGATCAAAGCTTTGGCATAACTAGATAATGTTGTCACATTATCCGGTTCAATCTGTAGCGCTTGCTCAAACAGCGGCCAAGCTTTCTCATGCTGATCATTTGCGATCAAAGCTTTGATATAACTAGATAATGTTGTCACATTATCCGGTTCAATCTGTAGAGCTTGCTCAAACAGCGGCCAAGCTTTCTCATGCTGATTATTTGCGATCAAAGCTTTGGCATAACTAGATAATGTTGTCACATTATCCGGTTCAATCTGTAGCGCTTGCTCAAACAACGACCAAGCTTTTTCATGCTGATTATTTGAAATCAAAGCTTTGATATAACTAGATAATGTTGTCACATTATCCGGTTCAATCTGTAGAGCTTGCTCAAACAGCGGCCAAGCTTTCTCATGCTGATTATTTGCGATCAAAGCTTTGGCATAACTAGATAATGTTGTCACATTATCCGGTTCAATCTGTAGAGCTTGCTCAAACAGCGGCCAAGCTTTCTCATGCTGATTATTTGCGATCAAAGCTTTGGCATAACTAGATAATGTTGTCACATTATCCGGTTCAATCTGTAGAGCTTGCTCAAACAGCGGCCAAGCTTTCTCATGCTGATTATTTGCGATCAAAGCTTTGGCATAACTAGATAATGTTGTCACATTATCCGGTTCAATCTGTAGAGCTTGCTCAAACAACGACCAAGCTTTCTCATGCTGATTATTTGAAATCAAAGCATTGGCATAAATACTGAGGATTTTTGGGTTGTCTGGCTCAATTTTTACTAGAATATGCAAAACTTCCAACCGTTTATTTAGCGTACCTCTAGACTTTAATACATTAGCATAAGAGCTTAGGATGTTTACATTTTTCGGATCGATAATCCTAGCTTTTTCAAAAATCTCAAATGCTTCTTGACGTTGCTTGTTTTTGCCCAATACTTCACCATACTTTCTCAAACATTCTATATTATTGGGAGCTATTTGCAAAGCTTCCTGGAATCTGCCGATCGCTCCCTTATAATCACCTATCTGTATGAGTTCTTCAGCTTGGTTTGTCAAGGTTTCGAGGCGATCGCTAATCATCATATTATGTCCCCGTTAATAGTGAAGATACTTGAATAATAGTAACACTCATACGAAATATCAGCTAAAACACTAAACTCGTCTAGTTTAAAAATAAAATTTTGATGATGATTCCGTAAAATCGTGGAACTTCTGGCATAAAGCTTTCCTAGACGATATGAGGATTATTTTAGCCAATCTAAGGGCACAATGACACTTGAGAGAGAAGGAATTTCCAGCGATCGCTCTTTTTGACATCGAAAGGTTGAGATCCCTTGACGACTTTTTCACGGGTGATGGGCGATCGCTTTTTTGTCATGGAAAGGTCGATCGCATTTTACTGCTTTTTCATGGGCGACGGGCGATCGCACTTTTAGCATGAAAAGGTCGAGATCCCTTTTGGCATGGAAAGGTCGATCGCCGAGTACAGCAAATAGCCAGCCGATTAGAAAGAAAGCTGCCCGAATTCAGTCAAATAGAAGCGGAACCAAATCGAGAAATTAAACTAGCGAAGTTAAAAAAATTGTTAGCTGAAATCAGAAACCAAGTATTTGATTATGCTAAGGAATTGCGGGATTTGCTAGAATACAGCAAGACCGTTGATATTAATGCGGAAAATTATATCGAAAGTTATGCTAAAATTAAACGTTGGTCCATTAAAGGGGACAATCTGGTGTTTTTGCAGAAGTTCCGAAGTTTGTACGCTCGCGCAAATATCAAAGTCAAAGTTAAAAATACTTAAACTACCTTATTGCTAATCAAGATTTGTTGCAGCCGACAATATCCACAATTCGCGGGATGGTAGAAATCGAACAGGTGGAATTGAACCGGGAACAGGAAGAGAGGGAACGTCAGCGCGATCGGGAACAAATGGAAATCGGCAGGAAGAACCCAGACAAAGAGCAAAAGGGCGGCAAAGTTGAGAATATCATCTTTTTTGTCGGAACTGCGATCGGCGGCGGACAAATATTTTGGGCCAGCTATCCCCTAATCAAACATACACCCATTAAATAGCCACCAGATTTTTCCCTCCCGCTTCATCCCTTCACGGCGAGGATTATCTGGAGTTTGCTTTTCGGTTTAATATTCAGCCTGCTGATACGGGGTATCCTGCCGCTGGCGAGAAAAATATTCCCCAGAATCCTGCGGCTGGTAAGAAAAATATTGCCCAGGTAAAGCGGTGCGCGACAGTCAATAGTAAAGGGCTGCGGTGCAATGATTTTTCACCGTCACGCACCCTACGACTGATACAAAACATTGTATTCCAAGGGAAACGGCAAGGCCGTTTCCTTCTGCGAAACCCCAAGGAGAATACAATTTATAAAAAAACCGGGTTTCTTAAAAAAACCCGGTTAACATGAACACAAGCAATACTAACACTGCTCAAGCCTCAATTTTTTAATAGTTTCATACCCATTCTTACCTTGTCCAAAACTGTCTTTTGGGACACACAAGTAATCAGACAAAGCTTACCGCAATTCAAAGTATCACGGCGGACTTCCTGAGCTTTTTCGCCATACCAAATTTCGCGGGCGCTGGCATTCTTCACATTACCAATCACGGGAAACTCATCGCACAATTTCACATCGCCGCGCGTATCAATCCAGTAATTACGAAGTCCTACCCGACAAGGGCGAACCCCATCAGGAGCCTTTTCGTCGCGGAAGTGAGGCAACATTAGCCGCAATACTTCATCGCTGTTCATAATTGGCGCACCGTGGTTCTTCATTTCAATGAGGCGCTCAATTACCTGTGAAAATTCCTCGTAATCCTGTTCTTCTACCCACAATTCCTCATAGGTTTCTGGTGTCCAGCGGTTGACTGGTTGGAAATTCACTGTCGTCGCCCCAATTTCTTTGGCCCAGGTTACTATCTCCTCAAGGTGGCGGAAATTGAGTCGGTTAATCGTCGGTTTGACGTTGATGGGAAACAGAACGCCTTGTTTTTCCTGTTCCTCGCGCAGATACCCGATTCCTTTAGAAAGTCTGTCAAACAATCCCGGTTGACCGCGCAAATAATCGTGCAGTTCAGCATTGGGCCCGTCAACTGAAATATTCACATTAAAAGGACGAGCAGCAACAGTTTTCGCTGCGTTTTCCCTGGTCATACAATAGCCGTTTGTGGTGACGCCGGCGTGGATGCCATTTTTGTTGGCAAAAGTCAGCAAGTCTAGAAAACCTTTTTTAATATAAGGTTCGCCGCCGCTAAAGTTGATTGAAAATTCGCCCACAAATTCTTTGACGCTTAAGAGGGCATTTTGCCATTCTTCGATCGTCATTTCGTCTTTATATTCTTTAAGCCGCCAATACTCGCACTGGCGACATTTAACATTGCAGCGCTCGTTGACAATCCCGTAAAAAGTCACTGGGCTTGTCACGTCGTATCCTGTATTGATCCGCAGCGATTCGGCTACTGCACTCTGAGTGTGCTTGATTCCCAGTCTGGATAATGTTAAAACATCCATGTCTTCTTTCCCTTACGTGTTGTTGCTTAAGTTGATTTATCGAACGGAATTTTGTAAGTGTGATTACGTATTCCTGCTTACGTATTCCTTACGAGTAAGTATGCACCATCCTAAGCATTCCTTTTGGATATGCCGAGAGGTTTTTCAAATATTTATAATTTTAAGAGTTGTAACATATTAGTATGACTTATCAATTTGGCATTTGTTTGTATGGAAACATGAATCATGCTTTAATGATTGGCAAATAATATCGGCTTGAGATTGGCTTAAATCAATAAATTGTACTTTTCGTTTAAGTTTAGTTAAATAACTTAATAGTTGAGAGCGCTAAAAATACGTAGGTAAGCTGTATCAATAACATAAACTTATAGTGAATGAGTAGCCTGTACAGCAGTTAACTTTACACAAGCTTTACAATACGATGAAATCTAAGTATTTCCACAGTGAAAAAGGGCTGTAAACATGGGACGATATTTGCACGTACTAAAATTGTTCTGGGGTGCGGCGATCGCAGCGGAACTAGAATACCGAATCAACTTTGTCCTCGCGGCCCTCAGCAGCCTCGGAAATCTTACTGGTAGCTTGTTTGGGCTGTTTTTGTTCTACCGTACTGGCTACAGGTTTGCGGGCTATTCATGGGAAGAGGCTTTAGTTGTACTCGGCATTTTTACGGTTTTGCAGGGGTTTTCGTCAACCTTTCTCGCGCCCAACCTCAGCCGTATTGTCGATCGAGTGCAGCAAGGTACTCTAGATTTCGTACTCCTCAAACCCATCAGTTCTCAATTCTGGCTGTCGGCAAACACAGTTTCCCCTTGGGGAATCCCAGATTTAATCTTCGGCGCCGTATTGCTGCTGTATGCTGCTAACAAGTTGGGAGTAGAAATCGGCAACTATTTTTTAACAGCAATACCGCTGTTATTCGGAACAATTACTCTTTACAGTATATGGTTTATGTTAGGGGCAACCAGCATTTGGTTTGTCAAAATTTACAACGTTACCGAAGTCCTCAAAGGATTGTTAGAAGCGGGTAGATTTCCAATGGCAGCTTATCCCGCAGCTTATCGATTTTTCTTCACTTTCGTAGTTCCCGTTGCCTTCTTGACGACTGTGCCTGCAGAAGCCATGCTGGGAAGAGGTGAAATCGTTTGGATGGCAGGGGCGGGAATATTGGCGATCGGGCTGTTATTCTTCTCCCGCTACTTCTGGCAATTTGCACTCCGCTTTTACACTAGCGCTTCCAGCTAGTTAAGTCGGTAGGTAAGCTGCTGCACATCTAGATTGTCTATTATGTTTGAGAGGGAGAGGATTTGACACGGGGAGAATAGGGAATTGAAATATACATTGTTACGGCAAAAAAGCTTGTCTAAAAAATATTTTTTCTATTTACTTAGATAGTTAAATAAATGTAAGATTTCAATTTATCCTTGAAATGTAAACTGGAAATAAACCACGCAAACGAAGGCAAACCAATGAAAAGAAAAAAACTGGGTAACAGTAATTTTACTATCAGCGCGATCGGTCTTGGATGTATGCCAATGTCCTTAAGCGGCCGGCCGCCAGAATCGCAATCTATTGCGGTAATTCACCGCGCCCTCGATTTGGGTGTCACCCTAATTGACACCGCAGATTCCTACTGCCAAGATCAATCCGACAAACACCACAACGAGCACCTGATTGCCAAAGCTTTACAAGAGTATACTGGAGATATTAGAGCTGTCACCGTCGCCACTAAAGGTGGCTTAATGCGGCCTCAAGGTGCTTGGACGCGCAACGGCAACCCCCACCATTTACGCAAGACAATTCGCGAAAGTTTTGAAGCATTGGGCGGCAAGGAACCGATCGACCTTTGGCAGTACCACTCGCCAGATCCCGCTTATACCATCGAAGCAGCCCTAGCACCCGCAAAAGAAGCAGTAGAAGCAGGAATGATTCGATTTATTGGAGTGTCCAACTTTTCTGTAGAGCAGATCAAACGTGCCCGCGATACAGTAGAAGTTGTCTCGGTGCAAAATCAGTACAATCCGTGGCACAGACAGCCGGAATCAGACGGCGTTCTGGAATATTGCGAAACCGAAAAACTGACATTTTTTCCCTGGAGTCCTTTGGGAGGAAGCCGCCGCGTCACCAGCTTGCAAGATATGCCCGCGATCGCAAAATTAGCAGAAGAAAAAAATGTTTCAGTTTACTGTATAGTATTAGCTTGGTTGATGGCACAATCGCCCTGCATCGTTCCGATTCCCGGTGCGACAAAAGTATCGAGTATTGAGGACTCTGTGCAGGCGCTCGAAGTTAAATTGACTGACGAGGAATTGCAACAAATTGCAGTAAGTTAAGTATATCAGGGCAAAAAAAACAATAGAACAGGCTTTCCGGCCTGTTCTACAAACAGAACTTTATTGTGGGGTGGGCATCTTGCCCGCCCCTGAAAGCTGGATTTAATGAGTAAAGTTGACATTTTTTGAGGAATTGGGTTTTATGGAAGCTAATCAAGTAAATGCCGATCGAGACGTAGCAATTGAACATCAAAACGTACCTGTCGCCCATGAAGGACTGCACAACTTTTTATACAGTTCCGACTCAGAACACAGCGCAGCAGCCACTATTTCTGAATTAGAAAATGACGGCACGCAAGTAATGTCGATCGATACATGGCGTGATTTGGCAACTAATGCGAAAGTCGCCGGCGTTTACGCTGTGATGGATACTTCCCGCAAGACTCAGTTTATAGGTTATTCGCGAAATATCCTGCTTTCAATCAACGGTCACATCGCCCAAAATGGCGCAGAAAATTGTGCTTTCCTGCGTGTGCAAACTTTCAAATTCCCGAAGCGGGAAGAAATGGAAAGTTTGCGGGATGCTTGGATAGCAGAAATTGGCAGCATTCCGCCTGGGAACGGTGCTGACAGCGAAATGTGGGCTGCTACAGTAGGTCAAGCAGCGCGATCGGCAATGTCTGCTGAGGAACAAAAAGCTTATGAGGAAAAGAAGCTGAAATTGCGGAAAGCAATGGCAGATTCCACTCTTACTAAAGAGTTAGAAACAGCCACCAAAAATGATGGCGAACGCGCTAAGGATTTGGAAGCTGCTGTTAATAATGATGACTGGAGTGCGGTGATTCAATCGCAAACCCAGGAAACAAAGTCCGGTTTCTAAATCGGAAAAATGTTTCTAGTGGTGATATCTTGTACTATTTTTAGAACGGGCAAGATGCCCGTTCCACAATACATCAAGTTTATTGTGGGGCGTTGCTCCTAGCCCGCCCAAAAGACTCAATATTAATCCTCAACAACTGATCGGAATTAATGACTAATTTTCCGTTCTTTAACTAAAGTCAAACTTACCCATTCACCCCGCTCATTGTAACTGCGAATCATCCGAAACCGCAAGTCAGGTTCTACCAACCAACCAGCCTCGAAAAATATAGGTTTTCTCAATTCGATCTTGACAGGTAAAGTGCAAGAACCGCCGTCAGGAAGGAGCAAAACTTGCACGGGTGAAGCACCTTCGTTAAAGTGCAGAACTGAACCGTCAATCCTGCCGCTAGAACTGATAACGGTAGCATTACTGCCAAAAGTAATTTTTTGATTTAGGCGATCGCTACTTTCTAAATGCAATTGTAAATTGGTAGAATAGGAATCAGGAGAGCGCGAATCTGGATACATTGTCACGGCATCGCCCTGCCACTCTCCCAGCAAATTGTCAACAGTTAAAGGCGGACGTTCGGGGACATTTTTATCAAGCTGCTTTTCCCTAATTAAGGTAATTTTGGATAAATTGCCGTCGGTATTGTAGAGCTGAACCAAGCGCAACCGGCGATAATTGTAGATAAAACCAAACTCGGCACCGCACTCAGAAAAAGGCGCTAGTTGAATAGTACCCTGAGAAAAAGCTCCATTCTCAAAAAATAGGATATCTCGTCCCAAAGCTTGATATTCTCGAACAAGTTCGCTGACTTCCGGTTCGCCGACACCGCTAGGATTTGGGGAAAACCGACGGAGTTTCAATAGCACAGTTTTGTTGTCATTGAAACCTTCGATGGAAATAATGCTAGGAGTATCTTGAAGTACCTCTCCTCGCGTTGATAGCTGAGTGAAGGAACCGTGCCATTCTCCCAAGTTTTGCAGAAAGTTTTCCCACTGCGCTACCATATTTTTACCTTTGGATATATGTCTAAAAATAGAATTATAACTCTACTGACGGATTTTGGATTAAGCGATGTTTATGCAGGAGTGATGAAAGGTGCGATCGCCCAAATTAACCCGCAGTTAAAAGTCATTGACATTACGCACCAAATACCATCTCAAAATATTGCGACCGCGAGGTTTTGTTTGATGACTGCTTTTGCTTATTTTCCGCCGGAAACCGTACACGTTGCTGTCGTCGATCCGGGGGTGGGAAGCAAGAGACGCGGGGTTGCGATTCAATGTGCTAATTGCTTTCTTGTCGGGCCGGATAACGGGTTGTTTAGCGGGGTGTTGAGTCGGGAAAGTGCGATCGCATCTGTCGAACTCACCAACCCCAAATACTGGCGCACACCTCAACCTAGCAGCACTTTTCACGGTCGCGATATTTTCGCTGCTGCGGGCGCTCACTTGGCCAACGGGGTGGCTTTGGAAGAGTTGGGGGAGGATCTCGACCCTGCAAGTTTAGTAGAGTTAGAGATACCAAATTGTGCCGTTACAGCCACAGGTGCAGCAGGCTGCATTCAATATGTCGATCGCTTTGGCAACCTCATTACTAATATCCCCAATAATTGCATTATAGGTAACAATTTGTCATTGACAATTAGCAATAGTTCTGATGCAATTCGCATCGCCAGCGGTAAAACCTACAGCGACAGCGAACCGGGCGATTTAATTGCCATAACGGGTTCTGACGGTTGGGTAGAAATTGCCGTTAATGGTGGCAGCGCTCAATCAGTATTAAAATTGGAATGCGGAGCGATCGTGCAATTGCTTTTTGAAACTAACAATTAAATAGGACTTACGCATGGGTGCTCGGAAACCGGGTTTTTTACGAAAATACTTTGTTGTAACCAGCAGATGCGGTGAAAAACCCGGTTATGAAGGCGGAGTGCGTAAGTCATAGTTTTTTTCGCTCGATTACTTTTTCGGCAAAATCCACAATAGTTTGGCGATATTCGGGATTATTAAAAAAAGCATCTCCATTATTGTGCCTAGCATTAGGAACTAGCAAAATTTTTTTATATTCAGGAGAACTAGCATATAACTTTTTGCTCATAGTAGCAGGAACAAAACGATCGGCAATCCCGTGAACAAACAAAATCGGCATTCGCAGTGATTTAACCTTAGCAAGAGAATCAAACCTTTGCGTCAGCAACAACCGCACCGGAAAAAATCGCATAAAAGCATTACTTTCCACCATATCCAGCATAGAAGTAAACGAATTGTGAACAATCAAACCAGCAGCTTCAGGATGCCTTATTGCTAACTCAATAGCAACAGCACCTCCCATTGAATGACCATAAAATAAAATTTGGCTAGGCAACAATTGCGGCTGCTTAACTAAATAATTATAAGCAATTTCAGCATCTTCATATACTTGTGATTCCTTCGGGAAACTGCCTTGACTGCGGCCGTAACCCCGGTAATCAATCAGCAATACAGAAAAACCCAATTGCCGAAAGCGGTAAGATTGATTGATATTCGCACCGATGTTCAAGCCCGTGCCGTGCAGGTACAATAAAGTTCCTAATGATTGTCGATTTGCGGCGGGCAGCCACCAACCGTGAAGTTTTTCAATTTTGTGCGATCGACCTTTAACTGGCAACCAAACTTCTTGGTAAGGGATGTTAAAAGCATCCGGTGTTTTGGCGATTGTAGCTTTTGGCTGAAAGATCAAACGAGTTTGCAGAAAAAACAAGAGTATACAGGAAGCAATGTAGGCGATCGCCCCAAGTTTTCCTAAACACAATAGCACTCTCAAAAAACTTTTTTTTGTCTTGTTTAGCTTGCTCATTTTTGGGATGACTACTTCTAACTGCAAGTGTCAGCAACCCGGTTTATTAAAGAAACCGGGTTTCTCATCTTTATCCAGCTACCACGAAATTAACCAACTTTCCAGGCACCACAATTACCTTTTTAATCTCCTTACCTTCGAGGTGACGCTTGGCCAATTCCGACTCGCGAGCAAACTTTTCCAAATCAGCTTTATCAGCACCTGAAGGCACTTGAATTGTGCCGCGAGTCTTGCCCATAACTTGAATTACCAGCGTAATTTCATCGGTAATTAATGCAGACCGATCGACACTGGGCCAAGTTTGCGTATGCACCGATTCACTGTTACCAGTATTGTGCCACAACTCATCAGCAATATGCGGCGCAAAAGGCGCTAACAAGCGAATCAAAGTGTTAATTCCTTCTGCATAAATTGGCGAATCTTTACATTTAGCATCATTCAAAGCATTGCTGAGTTTCATCATTTCAGAAACAGCAGTATTGAATTGATAATCACCATCCAAATCTTCGCTCACTTCCTTAATGGCAGTGTGAATCGCTCGCCGCAAATCCTTCTCATTTTTGCTTAATTCAGCATTCTCTACGCCTTGAGCGGGGGTGGCGGACTCTCGTCCAGCAAACTCTGTTACCAAGCGCCAAACGCGATTTAAAAAGCGAAATTGCCCTTCTACATCAGCGTCCTCCCACTCCAAATCTTTCTCTGGCGGCGCTTTGAATAAAATAAACATTCGCGCCGTATCTACCCCATATTTGCCCATAACTTCCAAGGGGTCAACGCCATTGTATTTTGATTTAGACATCTTCTCATAGAAGACTTCCAAAGCTTCGCCAGTTTGAGGATCTTTGGGATTTGCGGGGTCTATATTTGCTGGGGGAACGTATTTGCCAGTAACAGGATTTTTATAGGCCATTGCTTGCACCATGCCTTGAGTTAACAGGCGTTTAAATGGTTCGTTACAATTGATCAAACCCCGATCGCGCAAAACCTTGGTAAAGAACCGCGAATACAGTAAGTGCAAGATTGCGTGTTCGATGCCGCCCACATATTGGTCTACGGGCATCCAATCATTTGTCTTCGCCGAATCGAAGATTTGCTCTTGATTTTGAGCATCGGGATAGCGCAAGAAATACCACGAAGAATCGATAAAAGTATCCATCGTGTCTGTTTCCCGCTTCGCCGGAGTGCCGCAACTCGGACAAGGAACGTTTACCCATTCTGCCATCTTTGCCAAGGGCGAACCTTTGCCCGTAAATTCTACATTTTCCGGCAACAAGACGGGCAAATCCGATGGGGGGACGGGGACTGTTCCGCAGGTGGGACAGTGAATTACGGGAATGGGAGCGCCCCAATAACGCTGTCTAGAAATTAGCCAATCTCTCAAACGATATTGCACTCGCGCTTTGCCATAACCTGCATTTTCGGCATGGTGAATAATCGCTGCTTTGCCTTTAATTGAATCCATGCCGTTGAAGCTTTCGGAATTAATCATAATTCCTGGTTCTGTGTAAGCTTCCGTCAAGGGCAGCTCATCATCATCCACAATTACTACTTTAATTGGCAGTTGATATTGATTGGCAAATTTGAAATCTCGCGTGTCGTGGGCGGGTACTCCCATGACTGCGCCGGTGCCGTATTCGTACAGCACATAATCGGCAATCCAAATGGGGATTTCTTCGCCGTTGAAAGGATTGATTGCTTTGCCGCCTGTGGGGATGCCGCGCTTTGGTTTGTCTTCGGCTGTGCGATCGATCTCGCTTTGGGCAGAGACTTCTTTAACAAAGGTTTCGACGGCGGCTTTTCTGTCTGGTGTAGTAACGCGATTAGTTAATGGATGTTCCGGTGCTAAAACAAGGTAACTAACGCCATAAACTGTATCGGGACGTGTGGTGAAAACAGCGATTTTTTCATCCATCTCGACAATGGGAAATTCCAAGTAAGCGCCGACTGATTTGCCTATCCAGTTGGCTTGCATTAATTTGACTCTTTCCGGCCAATCTGGTAATTTGTCTAAGTCGTTTAATAACTGTTCGGCGTAATCGGTAATTTTGAGGAACCACTGCCGCAATAATTTGCGCTCGACTTTGGCACCGGAACGCCAGGAACGACCTTCGTTATCTACTTGTTCGTTTGCTAAGACTGTTTGGTCTATGGGGTCCCAATTAACTGCGGCTTCTTTTTGATAAGCTAATCCTGCTTCTAAAAATTGCAAGAAAATCCATTGAGTCCACCGATAATAATCGGGAGAACAAGTTGTAACTTCTTTTGTCCAGTCGAAAGAAATACCCAGACGGCGAAATAAGCCTTTCATTTGGGCAATGTTTTGATAAGTCCATTTTGCGGGGGGAATTCCGCGCTCAATGGCGGCATTTTCGGCGGGCAAACCAAAAGCGTCCCATCCCATCGGATTGAGTACCCGATAGCCTTGCATTCGCTTGAGTCTGGCAATTACATCGATGATTGTGTAGTTGCGGACGTGGCCCATGTGCAGGTTTCCCGACGGATAGGGGAACATGGATAAGGCATAAAATTTAGGCTTTTGGGTATCTTCTGGCATCTGGTCTAAGTTTTGCTCAGCCCATGTCTGCTGCCATTTTTCTTCTATGGATTGGGGGTTATATCTGGAATCCACAACAATTGCTCCGTGTAGGATTTACTAATGTTTGCTTGAACATTTTGGCACATTCAAGGGGCTTCGATTCTGATTTTTCTGAGCTCCAAGGATTTTGGCTCGAATATATGTATTATATATTGTAGTATATGTAATTTTAGCTGGGGGGCGATCGACCAAATATCCCCGTTCGCCCTGAAAAAAGTAAATAACTGCAATCCCCAGAAACCCGATTTCTTTGACAAACCGGGTTTATTCTCCTAGTTCGAGCTTAGATGCTATCAGGATCGATGTTCAATTCGCGCAGTTTGGCGGCTAAACGTTCCGCTTTTTGAGTTTCTTGTTCGGCACGCTGCGAGGCTTCTTGAGCGCGGTGCGAGGCTTCTTCGGCACGCTGAAATTCTTGTTCGGCACGCCGTCGCTCTAATAACCGCTCTGCATTTATTTCGGAATAGGAAAGAAACTTTTCTCCATCAGGGCGATAGATTTCTAACCTTTCTTCTGGTAACTCAAACCGCACTCCCAGTCTGGGACTTATCCATCCCTCCATCGGTTCAATTGGTTCTAAGATTCCTTCAATTCTTTGCCAACCTTCTAACTGATTTCTTTCTGGAGCGTAAAGGTAATACTCCTCGACTCCATAACGATAGTAAAATGAAAGTTTCTTGTTCATTTTTGTGTTACTATCGTTGTGGGAGCGAATTTCAAAGACGACTTGGGGAGCAATATTATCTTCGCGATATTGTATGTAGGAACGTCGATCGCCCTTTGGCCTACCAAATATCACCATCGTATCCGGCGCTTGAGAAATATCTGGTCTACCTTCAACCGGATACCAAAGTAAATCGGCGGCTACAAACACGTTGGGGTCATCTTCAAACAGCGATTCGCAACCTTCTTTGATTGTGACAATTAATTTGTATTGTATTGTGCTATCTGCCATCGGCTGACCGTCGCTGGATGGATAAATAATTTCTTCTGTTGTGACTTGCATAGTGGTTGTCTCCGAGAAGTATCTCAGCTTAATTATACTATTTATGATATTCATCGGGTCGGGGCGGGTTTACGATATTATGGGTTTCAGGCAATTATTGTGGGTGAAACCAGCACCTAAATAAATATTGCTTGGTTGCCCTTTATCACTGGTAATTGATGATTTTGTAGGGCGGGTTTTACCAACTATCTATGTTTAAAACCAATAATCTCATAAACCCGCCCCCACCCAAGGAATCCTAAAATTAGAAAAAATGGCGATCGGCGATCGAATATATCGCTCATTGGCGTTCTAATTTTGCCAATTTTTTCTGGGCAAATTCGCGGAGTTTCTGGTCGCGATCGTTCTGTGCGCGATCGCGGACAATTGCTAAAGTTTGAGGGCGATCGGGATATAACTCAATCATAGCTGCAAGAGCTGTTTGCCGGGGGTTTCGTTGCCAATCCTTATCGCGATCGAAGGGGTCATTGATAGCAACATCGCACAATAACTCAAATAATTCTGGGTCATCTTTCCACCTCCGTGCTAATTCTTCGACTGCTGCTTCTCGCACACGCCA
>NZ_JAUBQW010000007.1:13798-49090 GCF_036701485.1 Microcoleus sp. Pol11C3
ATCATCGTCTGATTGAGCGCATTGTTTGAGGATAGGTAAGGTTTCCGGGTCATCTTTCCACCCCCGTGCTAATTCTTCGACTGCTGCTTCTCGCACACGCCAATCATCGTCTGATTGAGCGCATTGTTTGAGGATAGGTAAGGTTTCCGGGTCATCTTTCCACCCCCGTGCTAATTCTTGGACTGCTGCTTGTCGCACATCCGAATTATCGTCAGATTGAGCGCGTTGTTTGAGCCAAGGTAAGGTTTCCGGGTCATCTTTCCACCCCCGTGCTAATTCTTGGACTGCTGCACGTCGCACAGCCCAATTATCGTCTGATTGAGCGCGTTGTTTGAGGATAGGTAAGGTTTCCGGGTCATCTTTCCACCCCCGTGCTAATTCTTCGACTGCTGCTTGTCGCACATCCGAATTATCGTCTGATTGAGCGCGTTGTTTGAGGATAGGTAAGGTTTCCGGGTCATCTTTCCAAGTGGCTGCAACTGCTGCTACTGCTTCTCTGCGAATTTTATAAACTAGCTCGTCATCTTCTTGACGTGTATAAGCTTTGATATTTCCGTACTTAGTTAACTCTTTAACTCGATCGCGCAAATTCCTAGCAATAGCAGCGATATCATTTCTATTCTTGACTTCAGAAACACACTGCGCCGCCAAAAACAGATTGCTAAAATTTTCTGCTTCCCCATTTTCATCAATCAGGTATTCTAGGATTTGACTTGTAAACTTAGCATTCAGCATTCCCGCCATTAAACGCAACACTTCATGCCAAGACTCATCTCGCCAATGCTCTCGAAAAACTTCAATGAAACCATCTAAATCAAGCGTTTTTTGTTTCTCAAATTGCCGGACAAACTCCCAAGCACAAAAATATTCCAAAAACGTGCGGTGGACAAAAGCATAATAATCTTCATTGTATCCACCCAAGAAGCACAAAATAAAATTGCGATCGCGCAGTTGATCTACCATCAACTTGGCACAAGCAGTTGCCTCAGTTCCCATCAACCCGCTCAAAGATTCCGCTATAGTTGGCCGCAAATCATCGCGACTAATAATATTCCCGGCTAATCCTTTCTCACTCGACTGCATTTTGTATGCAATTCGCCCGCAGATACTTTGTCTGACTTCTTCATCAATTAAACGAGGGTCAATCTTATCATTTTTCAGCTCTTCTTTCACCTCAAAATCCCATTTATGTAGCAGCACTTTTGAGGCTTCTTCATAGAGTTTAGCTCGAAAGCGCGGTAACTCTTGATTGCGATTCAGAATTGCCATCATTGTCAGCAACAGCGGATTTCCCGCCAACTCTCGAATCGCCCTCGATTCCCCAATCGCTTTATCCAATCGTTCTAAACTTGCAGCTTTTTTCAAGCGGTCTGTAAACGTCAATTCGTGCCACTTCTGGATAAACTCTTGAATTTGTTCCGGTTCAAAATCTTGCAGCATGAAGTGATGAAAATCGGCATTTTTCAGCCGTTGCTGCTGGTAGCCAATCACACGAGAAGTGACAATCACTTTCACCGTTGGATATTTTTGAGTGAAATTATGAATTTGGGCAACAATAAGATTGCGTTTTGGCACCTCAAAGACTTCATCTAGCCCGTCAAACATGACCACAGCGCGACCAGCTTGCAGCCATTCGTCCAGTCTAGATTTGTTTAAATGCCCGATCCAACTAGAACCGCGCTCCATAAATTCTAGGAAATCACTGCACTCTTTTTCATCTCTACTGCGATTGTACTTTCGCAATTCAATCAGTAAGTGAATCGGTTGAGAGGACAACTGATTGGGAGACAGTTTTGCCCACTGAAGCGCCTGGTATTTTAAGAGCGTAGATTTCCCAGAACCCGGATCGCCGAGAATGACTAGATAAGGGTAATTGACATCATCAATTACTTCTAGAACAGAGCGACTTTGCTGTTGAGTGTAAGCTTTTTGGTAGCGTTCCAAATCTTCTGGACGGACTTCGGCGGCAATGTCTCCCCGTTCCCGCAATAGCTTTTGAATCTCCTTGGGTAATTCATAATCTCTCGGCAAATATTCCTGACACGATCGCGCATTTTGGGGAATAAATATTTCTTTAACAGTCAGTTGTCGTTCGTATTCTCCCGACCTCGTATCTAAATTACCTAAATCCAAATATTCATATTGTTCTCGCAGTCCTTCTTGATAACTTTCTAACTTAAATTCAGCCGGAATCGGAGCAATTGTTGCGAGACTCTGCTCCATGCTGGTAAATTGATTTGTGTTTAAAATTTGTCGCAGTTCGGCATTTTGCTGGATAATTAATTTAACGCTTTTTAGATACTTTTCTGCGACTTGTTCCCAACTAAACGTATCGGGAAGCGAGGAAACAGGTTGCTCCTGTAAAAAATTAGCAGGTACAACCTGAGTGAAGGTGGGCAAATTCCGTCGCACCGGATGTTGCAAGCGCAAATTTTGCCAGTGCTGAGCTAAAATACCAGTGTTTAAATATTTACAATTGCCTGGAAACGCAGTTCCCAAAACTTGCCTGACATCAGGTTGCTAGAGAAATTGGCGTAAAGGTTGCAGATATTGCTGGATCTGTTTTTTATCTAAGTGCGATCGCTCTAATTCCTGCTCGAACAATATAATAAAGGATTTCAGGGCATCGCGAACTGCATTTTTAGCAAAGGGCTTTTTAGCAAGTCCTTCAACATCTTTAATACAACCTTTAAAAAAATCTTTAAGGTAGTCCTCTAAAACGTCTTCTCCGAATTTTTTCAAAATAGGTGACACTAACACCCAAACCAAACCCGCGCTGACTGGATCTACCATTGCTTTTTGCTCGATTTGTATACTTTAATTTGAAATTATTATAGCGAGGCTGAAAAGTTTAGCTACGGGTAAGGACGCGAGACATCGCCCATAAATATCAATAAATATCAACTTAATGCACTTTTCCGCACTCCGCCAGCGGTCTAAACCCCTGCCGGAGTGTGAAAAAGCGCATTATTATGCAGCTTACCTTGCGGGCGGCTTACTGTCAGTCGATCGCACTTTCCGGCGAATCAACACACTCATCACCTGCTTCGGATTTGCCGCGCGCTGTACCGGACTCCAATCGCCGACTTCAGCAAATCCCAGCCGGTACAAAGTAAGTATCGTTTCCCTGACACCCTGGGGCGAACCCACAACCGTTACCAGCACCACATCCTGTTCCGATACTGCTGCGGGCTCGGAATTTGGGCAATCAAATTCGTTTTCGTCGGACACGAATTCCTGTGACATATTATGTTCTCCTGACTTTGGGTTTTCTAAGAAAACCCAAAAATCCAGCCGCCCCGCATTTCAACACACAGCAGGGCGGCCACAGAGAATGTTACAATGCTCCGTTAGCCTCCAGACTGGTTGCTCAGTTTGGCGGTTATGCTGTCCATTGCTGTTACCAGCAGCTTTGGGCAGTGCAACTAGATTTTTGGGCGACGCGGGCTGCCTCCTCTACAAGCAAAGCAACCTTTCACTTAAAAGCGTAGCCGCAGATGGGGGCCGCCGTCAATCGATTTTAGATTTTAGATTTTAGATTTTACCAAGCTCCAGCGTGGCAACGCAGATATGCTCTGCCTCCGTCTTGTTGAGAGTGTTTTGATGCGGAATTGGATAGTTATCAGACAATACGGTTCAGATAAGATAGTCCTGTAGGAAAAACTATGTGAAAAATAGATACTGCGATTGCTTCGTGAGTCGCTGCGGACAACCGCTAACTGAACCGTATTGAGTTATCAGATTAGAATCAATTTCAGAAGTGCGATCCGACCCCGCTATCATCTGCTGTTTCCCCCCGCAGAGCATATTTAAAATAGCGAGCAGCGGCGCTTCAAAGCTTCTTGCAAAAGAGTGTTGTACAGTTTTTCCTTAACAGTATAAGCGCCGAATCTTTCCAAGTGCGGATTGTTCATTTGAGCGTCGAACATCAGATAAGATCGATCGCGCAATCTCTCCACCAACTTCACCATCGCCACCTTAGAACCCTCGGGAATTCGGTAAAACATCGACTCCCCAATAAACGCACCGCCGATCGACAATCCGAGAATACCGCCCGCCAATTCGTCCCCGCACCAAGTCTCGAAGCTGTAAGCCCAACCGGCCTCATACAAACCCCAGTAAATCTTCTTGAGTTCCTTAGAAATCCAAGTCGTTTCGCGATCGGCACAACCCTCAACCACCGCCCCAAAATCGCGGTTTACAGCCACCGAAAATCGATTTTGATTGATTTGGCGACGCAGGGATTTCGGATAGGTAAATCTTTCATCCAGGGGAATCAGCGCCCGCTGCCGACTGGAATACCACCCCAAACTTTCCTCCCCGTCATTGGCCATCAAGAAATAGCCTTGCGCGTATCCTTGTATAATTGTCGGTATATCATATTGCATATATTTATCAGTTCTCATTTGTCAATTGACTTTTCAAAGTCAACATTAGCAATTAGGAATAGTCATGTCTGAAACCATCGAACCTATTACCTTACCGCCCGCCAAAAACCCTGAGCAAGAAGGGCAATGGCTCCAACAAACGCTGCTGGCCTGGCTAGACTCCGAGTTTATCCCAGAAGCAGCCAACCAGCAAATAGCTAAAAGAGCTGCCCAAATCTATGTCCGCCAGCGTATGGAAGGCGAAAATGACGTGGGCAGCCTCGTAATTGCGATCGTCACCGAAATGCAGGCCTATGATTTTTCTAAAAGCTTCTACGGCGAATTTGCGATCGCCAATGCCGTCAGTGACTTGTTACTCGAAAGTCTCGGCATCGATAAATGCTGCGGCCAGTGAAGCAAGAAGGAGGAAAATTTAATTCATAAGTCTGAAACAAAAATCAACCCCAAACCTAATCCTGCCGATTAATTGTGAGTTTTTTTCTTCTTCCTTCCTTCTTCCTTCTTCCTTCGTGCTACCAGCTAGACTTCACAACACCGGGCAAAAGACCTTCGTGAGCCATTTCTCGCATCATGTTGCGAGACAGTCCGAAGTCACGATAGTAACCTCTGGGCCGTCCTGTTGCCCAGCAGCGGTTCCGCAAGCGAGTCCGCGAACTGCTGCGGGGTAGCTGTTGTAGTTGGCGGTGAATCGCCATTTTGTCCATCTGATTGTTAGCTTGGTCAAACTGGTCTTTCAGGTCTTCCCGCTTGTCGGCGTACTTGTCTACGAGTCTCTGGCGCTTTTTCTCGCGCTCGACCATGCTCTTTTTAGCCATAATCTGTTGATATCCTTAGATAAATCACAATCTACTATTTTACTATATTTTGGTGATTTTGGATAACTTTTATTTTAATTACTTTTTTTGTTAACAAGATTTTTAGCAACAGGCAAGATGCCTGTTCCACCATAACTCAAGATTTTTAGCAACAGGCAAGATGCCGGTTCCACAATTATTCATTTTTTTGTGGTACAGGCATCTTGCCTGTACTTAATATAGCAATCCTAAATGATTTGTGTAATTCTTGTAGGGGCAAACCCACGCCCGGTTGCCCCGCCTTTGCTGGGGTAGGCACGGGGAGTAGGGGTAGCACTACCCCTACATATTTTTACAACTGATGCGAGGATTGCTATAGCTGTAAAAAACCTATATTTGTCAATCGATTAAAGATTAAAGATTAAAGAATTGAAGAAAGCAACCCCACTGATAAATCCGGGGGAAAGTGAAGAAAGAGGATTCGGAGCTTTTTTCTCGCTCCACGAATGAATCCGGGGGCTTGTAACCTGGCTGCTTTCGGTCAGGGGAGAGGAAAGAAAAAGCCACCGATTAGCAATTACCGCTTTGAGTCGATTAATATCAACTTTAGTTATTAACTAATTTTGACATTATGAGCGAACAAGCTAGCGAGCTAATCAAGCAGGGGATTTCGCAATATCAGGCGCGACAATTTGACGCGGCGCTGGGTTCTTGGCAGGAAGCGCTGGCGCTGTATCGCTCACTGGACGATAAGCGGCGATCGGGTGCGGCGCTGGGTAATATGGGCGTAGCTTACGAAGCGCTGGGAAATTATGCTCAGGCGATCGACTGCTACCAGCAGCATTTGGTGTTAGCTCGGGAAATTGGCGATCGCCGCGGCGAGGCTAATGCTTTGGGAAATCTGGGCAATGCTTGTTGTGCTCTGGAGGATTTTCCTGGTGCTATTGATTACCAGCAACAGCGCTTGGCGATCGCGCGGGACACTGGCGACGGGCGCTCTGAGCTGGAAACTTTGGGCAATTTGGCGCTAGCTTACGATGCTAAGGGAGATTTGCCAGGTGCGATCGAATGTTATGACGAGCAGTTGTCGATCGCGCGTGTCAGCAAGGACGATCGCATTGAGCGCAATGCTCTCAAGAATTTAAAGCTTGCTTACAAATATTTAGCAGATTACGAGAAGGCTAACCAGTACCGACAGCAGCAATTGGCGATCGTCCGGCAACTGTTTTTAACTGATAAAAATAAGAGTTTTGTACAACTTACAGAAACAGTTGGTTTGAATCCGATTGAGGATTTTGCTGGGGCTAATTTAAGCGGTTTTGACTTGCACTACGCTGATTTTAACGGTGCGGATTTGCGCGAAACCAACCTCCGAGGCGCAGATTTGACTTTGGCCGATCTCAGCGGTGCTTTGCTGAGCGCTGCTATTTTAATTGATGCTAATTTGTGCAATGCTAATTTGCGGGATGCTGAACTCAGCAGCGCTAATTTGAGCGGTGCTGATTTGCGGACAAAGCTGCCCCGGGCGAATTTGAGCGGTGCAAATTTAACCGGCGCAAATTTGAGCAGTGCTTATTTACCGAATGCGATTTTAGTAAATGCAAATTTGACAAATACTGATTTCAAGAATGCTGATTTAAGTGGTGTTAATTTGAGTGGTGCGAATTTAAACGGTGCTGATTTGAGCCGCGCTGATTTGACAAATACGGTGGTGGAAAATGCAAAGTTTTTTTGTTGTCTGGGAATTTCGGAGGCCATGAAGGTTGAATTGACGGCACGGGGCGGGATTTTTGAGTAGAATTAATTGGAAAGGTTGGTAATTGTAGAGGGTAAGAAAAGCTATGACTGCCGTAACTGCAAAACGATTCTCGATCGCCGAATATCACCGTTTGGGAGAACTGGGATTTTTCGCCCCCGATGACCGAGTGGAATTGATTCGCGGAGAAATTATCATCAAGGCGACTAAAAGTACGTTTCACTCTGTTTGTAATTCGCTACTGTTAGGAGAATTGTACCCGCTGCTGCGAAAAAGAGCGATCGTGCGCGGTCAAGAGCCAATTATTTTGTCTGATGATAGCGAACCAGAGCCTGATGTTGTTATTGCCCGCAATCGAGCTGATCGTTATTTCTCTTCTCACCCGCAGCCTGTTGATATTTTGTTGGTAATTGAGGTTTCGGATTCTACGTTGAAGTACGATCGCACAACCAAGCTGTCTCTCTATGCTGAGACTGGGATTTCTAATTATTGGATATTTAATTTGGTTGATAATCAACTGGAAATGCACAGCGAACCTTATCAGAAACAAAACGGGAGTTATAGTTATCAATTGCAACGAGTTGCTTTGCCAAATCAGACGGTGGGACTTCCGGGTTTTGCCGAGTTATCTCTGGATTTGTTGTCGGTATTTCCCGCGCCTAGTGGTGACTAAACATTCGGGATCTATAGCATATATTTTAACTCAGTAATTAAAGAGCGATCGAGCTTTTTTCGATATAATGTAAAAGTGCGCTCGAACTCTTCACCAAAGTAGCCCTATGTCTGCTCAAACTCTCGCCCCGCCCGAACAAATTGTCCAGCTATCGGGTATCAGTTGGCAAACCTACGAAAATTTGCTTGCCGAAATCGGCGACCGGCAAATTCGACTGACATATAATCGCGGTAATCTTGAAATTATGGTACCCTCCCCAGAACACGAACGTTTCAAAGAAGTATTGGGTCGATTTGTTGAAACCTTAGCTGAAGAATTAGATGTGAGAATTGAACCTCTGGGTTCTACGACATTCAAACGTCCTGAACTTAGCGGTGCAGAACCAGATAAATGTTTTTACATCCAAAATATTAGTGCAGTTAAAGGCAAAAAAAGAATCGACCTGAATCAAGATCCGCCGCCGGATTTAGTAGTGGAAATTGATATTACCAGCCGTTCGGACAATAGCTTGCAGGTTTATGCGGATCTGGGAGTGCCGGAAGTTTGGATTTATAATGGCTCGCGACTCAGAATCAACAGATTAGAAAATGGAGAATACGTTGAGGGCGAGATCAGTTTAGCATTTCCCAGCTTACCGATATTAGAGATTGTCAGATTTTTGGAACAAGCAGAAACAATGGACTATTTGGAATTAGTGAAAGCATTTCGGAATTGGGTGAAAAGCCAAATTCAGCAAAACCAATGAGTTGCGGATCAAATTAAACAAAGTTTACAATTTCACCCACAAAAAAAAGCTGTATTGTGATAAAATAGAGAGGATAAACTAATTTAAATATCAATTACAGGCTGGTAGTGCCAGCAATTCTACCCGATATGCGATCGCTAGAGTCTCACAACAAATACCCAGATTGCTTGTGGATGCAATTAGAAGCAATTCCAGTTTCATCGGTTGCACCCCAAACCCAGCAGCTCGACATTCACTTGAGTCTGAATTTTAACGAGCATTGGGAACCGCTGCTCGGCGGTCGCGTCAAATTTGGTCTGCAAGGCGGGACACTCAAACTCTATCTAGAAAACTGCGAAATCCCGGTAGCATCACGTCAGTTAGTCGGTTCTTTCAAGCTTTTGCCAATAGAAGAAACCCTGGCCCTTCAAAGCAGTGCAGAAAATTTAGTAACCGAAAGTCAGCGGGGAGTTCAGGGCGGGGAGAAGGCGGAAAAAATTAAGGGAACAGAGAGCATATGGTGTCACGTTTCCACAATAAACAATGATACAACGCCAGCTTGGATTTTTGCAGTAGAACAGGGCAAATCAGTATTAAAAGGTTTGCTAAAAAGTGCTAAATTGGGAGAAGTAGCTGGCAAAGAATTTCGGATGGCAGCGGCTTTTGAAGTTGCTAAAGAAGATATTAATCTCACAGATGCGGAGGGTTTGTGGCCACACGACATCACGCCAAATCAACATTCGGTTTTAGAAAGAATCCTGACTATATACCTGCAAGCAAATAAACTCCAACCTGCCCTCAGTTGGGCGCTATTGTCCTACAATTTACCTCCGGTTGAACCGCGCGAAGTGAAAATTGTCCCGGAAGCTGAATCGGAATTGCAGGAAATGGTTGATCGCATTATCTCCGCTGAAACCGACAACTTTGTGGAGTTGGCAAAAATCGCCAATCTTAATCCAGCACTAGATTTCGCGGGTAGCACCTTGCGGGGAACGACATTAAGTGCAGTGGATTTTAGCAGCGCAAATCTCGATCGGGCAAATTTTCGGGGTGCAAACTTAAACGATGCCGATTTCAGCGACGCCAACCTGCAAAATGCCAAATTCGGCGGTGCAGATTTGAGCGGCGCTTTCTTAGGAAATGCTAATTTAAGCGGTGCAGATTTGCACAAAGCAAGTCTAGCTTTAGCTAACCTCAGCGGTGCCAATTTGAGCGGCGCAAATCTGCTGGAAGTGAACTTAACAAATACTAATTTCAGCGGTGCGAATGTCGAGTCAGCGAGGTTTGGGAACAATTCAGGAATGGATGAGGAGATGCAGGTGAATTTACAGCAGCGAGGCGCAATTTTTGAAGAGGTTTAGTCGGTAAGTGCGAATCCCTTTCATCCATCTGCGTCCATCCCCGTTGATCCGCCTGCATCTGCGGTTCAAAAAGAGCGATCGCCCTCCCAAACAAATTATCCTTCATCCTCCGACTTTACAGGAGGACGCCCAGAAATCACAATAAATCCCACAGACTCAAGAGTCATGTGCGGGCGGCGAATACCAGCTAAAACCGCTTGACTCAACAAACTTTCCGTACTGATTTCCTCAGCTAAAAGCGATTCTAAAACTTGTTCGGATTTAGAAAGTCGATTCAAGCGCAACTGCAATTGATTCACCCGGTTTTCGAGTTGGATTGCAGCACGGACAGCAGATCGATCGCACATTTCCACAAAAGCCGATCGCCCGCGCAGCAATTCCTCCGATACCACCCGTCCCTTTTGACAAAAATCATCCCATTCTAGCGGATCGACAAAACTGTCAATCAGCGACGTGCGATTTTTCGACAAATTATAATCCCGATTCGGCCCGCCTTTCCCCTTATAATCCCGCTGCAAAATCGCTAGAATTTCTGCATCTTCCACCAGTGACATTTGCTCACTGCGAGCATCTACAAACACAGTTTCAAAAATTGGGAGAAACAGAGCATCAGCGCGGCGCTGCAAAGCTTTTAAGTTGTAATTTTCGATATTTTGTGCTTGCAAAACTTGCTGGGCCGGCTGCACATCAGTCTGGATTGAATAATTAAACTGAAAGCCGAACCACTCCTTCCCGGGCTCCGCATCCCAACTTTCATCATGCCGCCACATGGCAAAAGCTTGACCGCGATCGTCCCAGCGAATATAAGAGCCAAGTGCATCGATCAATCCCTCACCAATTCGGTAAAGAGCCACATCCGCATTCTGATGAGCAATGCGGCGATTGTAACTACCATATTGCTGGCAATAAGGAACCAATCTGGTCATCAAATCGTTCGAGGGAATTAACGTTTTTTGAGTGGGTTTATAGCGCATCAACCCCGATATACTCGGATGTTCAATTTGTTTGAAATGGAGAGCTTGACACAACCAACCTTCAGTAGCCCGCTGCATTTCTTTATGCTTAGCATCGCAGTTGTCGAGAGATTCAAAATACTGAGATGCACTGTCATCAAGAGTATCAATTTCATCTAGAACGTACTGTTCGTCAATTTTGATTTTCTCTTGTGCGATTTCAGTTTTAATCGATTCAATTTCGCTGGATAAGCCCTTGCCTCCCTCAGCAAACAACTTTTCTTCCAGTTTAACAAGTTTTTCCTCAGCATAAAACTGAAGGCTAGCAATAGATTTATTGAAGATATCAAACCCATCTTTTAAAACTTGAAACCAAGCTTCGTGGGGACTCTCCGGCAAATCCGGGCCTGCAAACAAACAAAATTGCACTCCCATTTTGCTGCCAATGCGATCGACTCTGCCGAGTCTTTGTTCTAACTGATGGGGAAACCACGGCAAATCGAAGTGAATTAACCAATCTGTCACTTGTAGATTTACCCCTACTTCCGCCGATCGATCGCACACTAAGATAAAACAATGCGGCTCAGTCTTAAATCGGTTGAGACTAGCCTCAACATCATCAGCAGATTTTCCCGTTTCATGACTAGCGATCGCCTTTTTACCAAAGATTTTAGCTAAATTTTCCGCAATTTCTTTACAAGTTGCTGTAAAACTGGAAAAAATCACAATTTTCGGGAAACGTTCGCCCGGAATCGGCCGTTTAATTTGCTGTTGAATTCTCGACAGCAAATCGCGAGGATTGCTGTGATACTCGCGCGGAACCTTCAAAGCCACTGCGAGAAATCGGAGAATCGCGATTCGTAACAAACTCAGTCTGTCGGCACCTTCCTGGGGCTTTTCCAGGGTATTGAGCAAGGTTTCCAGCATTTCCCTTTCTTCGGGAAACAGCGCGGTTTTGGTCAAAAGTGCCGTGTCATTTTGTCCAAATTCACGATCGAGCTCAGGAGTCGATTTTTTCTGCAAACGAGCTTTGACAACCCGTTCTAAAACATTCAACCAAGTACCAGAAGCGCGGAAAAACAGCAGAAAAATTCTTTGATATTCGCTCGACTTGGGAGCGACTGTGCGCCATTTATCGAGTACGGTTTGAATTTCCGACCACTGTTCATCATTCAGATCGTACTCTGTTTTGGGGATAGCTTCTCGCTCGAATATCACATCTTCAACCGCATCCCGGCGGTTGCGAAGAATGCGACGATGCAGGCGGTAGGTATCGCTAACATGAGTGCGAATACTTCGGACAAGCCGAGCCTGTTCTGCGGTTTCTTCCGTTTTCAAACAACTTTCTAACTCTGTTGCTAATCCCATTAAATAATCATCTTTTGCAAAAAGAGTGCGGAGTTTAGCAAGTTTTGTTTGCAAAACAGCAGGCTTGGCATTTTCTCGGAAATCCAGCAAAGCGCGACCGATTTCTTGACGGTTTTGCACCTGTTCTTTGAAGCTTTCCAGGTCATCAAGACGGTAAGTTGTGGGATCTAGCAAGTGCAGCATCGTTAGAAAATCTTGCTCGTTGCCGAGAACTGGCGTTGCAGATAATAACAATACATTTTTGCTTTTCTGAGCTAGTTTCTGACAGAGTTCAAAGGACTGCTGCTGAGCGCGATCGCCCGAATGTGCCATTGCCGCCACATCATGCGCTTCATCAACAATCAGGAAATCTAGGTTGGCGTTGCGGCTAACTTGATTGATTTCGCTAATAGCAACAAGCTGCACTCGGTCAGCAAAATGAGACAAATAGAATTTATTTTCCAACTCCTGCCGCCACTGTTCGAGCAAGTATTTCGGAACCAGTACCACAGCGCGTCCGTTGGGTTCATCTAGCAGGAATTGGCGGAGAATTGTCCCGGCTTCTACTGTTTTTCCGAGTCCTGGTTCGTCTGCCAATAAATAGCGCACGATTGGGTCTTCTAGGACGCGCCGGACGACTTCTACTTGGTGCGGATAGAGGTCTATGTTAGCAGAAATTAAACCCGTCATGCCGCGGCTGACGGCCCGCTGTTCGATCGCAGATTGAACGAATGCCAATCGGCGATCGTGAAAATACGGCGTTTCTTGGCCTTTGACTGCTAAAATGTCGATCGGATCGGCGATCGGGATATTGCAGCGAACGTAAAGTTCGGTTTCAACAGCTTGCAAACTTTGGCTGTCAGGGAGGTCAATTTCGTACTCTAATTTATCTTCATCCCAGTCATAAACTCGCCCGATAATCCATCTTTCCTGAGTGGTACTCCAGAGGTAGCAGCGGGTTTGGCGCTGAAGTCTGGCTTCTTGCAGCAAACCCAAGGGTACAGTTTTGCGGATGCGGTTTTTAACTGAGCAAAAATATTCAACTACGGCATCGGTACGCGATACCTCGACAACTTTTCCGACTCCCAAATCGTTTCTGGGCGATCGAACTAACGAACCAACATCAATCATAATTACAACCTGACAATACTTACTAGATTACAATCAATCCTTTCAAGTTAAAAATTTTAGCAAAATGCGATTTTTGCCTGGGTCACTTTTCTAGTCAAATGACAGTCAATCTGCTATTCTGAAAACAATAAGTTTAGCATGATAAATTACATTTTGGTAATTAATAAGTATGCTGGCAGGGAATAAGAATAAGTAATTACGAGGGAGGAAAAATAACCCCTGGATTACCGGATTCCCATTTCGGATATTTCTGCATAACACTGGTATAAATTTCCGACTCTGTAAACCTTGCTAACCAAGCTTGTAGCGGAGGCCAAGGGTGTTCGTTGAACCAATTTAGATCGGTATGAGCGAATTGACGGACAAAAGGTGCGATCGCCATATCAGCCAATGCTACATTGTTACCAAACAAATATTTAGTGACACTTAACTTTGCATTTAGTTTGTCCAGGAATAAAGAACCTTCATAACGATGTACTTGGGCATCAACACCGGGATAACGATCGGGGTACTTATAACGATCAAGATGATATTTAAACCTATCATCAAATAGAGCAATTAGTTGCAGCATTTCTGTAACAGAACCTTGCTGTGGCATCAACCATTTTTCAGGATCGTGTTGTCTCAATGCCCACAACATGATATCGATACTTTGATCGAGTACGCGCCCGTCAACATCAATCAATATTGGTACCGTACCTTTGGCAGATACTTCCAACATCTCTGGTGGTTTGTCTCGCAAAACAACTTCCCGCAACTCGCACACCCGATTGCTAACCATTAAGGCCAAGCGCGCGCGCATAGCATAGGGACAGCGGCGGAAGGAATACAAAATCGGGTATGTTGCTGACATATAATATTAATTCCGGTTGCACCGGAATTATTGTTGACTGTTGACTGTTGACTGTTGACTGTTGACTCAAGGTCAAAAAACTGAATGGTTGAGTGTTAACTGTTGACTCGATTTTATTATTCCGACGCAACCGGAATTGATATAATTAGTCGATCGCGCGATCGGGTTTTTTGGGCCAGAAACCCGGTTTCTTCGTAGATTTCTCGTCGCCAAACAAGATTTTTCGTAGTAACCGGGTTTCTTTGAGCTTAGTGAATAATAATATTAGTTGATCGCACCATCTACTTTTTCCTTCGCATCGTAGCGCGCGCCTATATGTACTTGGTTGCGACGCTTAGCAAGCTCAATCTGACGTTGACGTTCAGATAAAGCTTGTTTTTTGGTTTCAGTTTTTGAGTCATGACAATGAGGACAACTCACACCAAGTACAAATAATTCAGAAGCCTTATCTTCCTGACTAATCGGGTGACGACAACCGCGACAAAGTTCATAGTTACCCGGCTTTAACCCCTGACCAACAGAAACCCGTTCATCAAACACAAAACATTCACCTTCCCAACGACTTTCTGCTTCCGGCACCGTTTCCAAATATTTTAAAATTCCGCCTTCAAGATGATAGACTTCATCAAAACCTTGAGTACGCAAAAAAGCAGTAGATTTTTCGCAGCGAATACCACCCGTGCAAAACATTGCCACCTTGGGTTTATTGCGTAAAGCAGTTTCTTGCAGCGCCCATTCGGGCAAATCCGAAAAGCTTTTTGTTTTTGGATTAATCGCGCCTGCAAAAGTACCCATAGATACCTCGAAGTCGTTACGAACATCAACCACGACAACATCGGGGTCATCAAGCAGCTTATTCCACTCATCAGCCTTGACATATTTGCCAGCCATGAGGCGGGGATTAATGTCTGGTACTCCCATCGTGACGATTTCGCGCTTCAAGCGTATTTTCAGGCGGTAAAAAGGTGCTTTTTCCGAGAAAGATTCCTTGTGCACGAGATCCGCAAAACGCGGGTCACTACGCAAGAATTCCAGCACTGCGTGTACGCCTTCGGATGAGCCTGCGATCGTGCCATTGATGCCTTCTTGAGCCAGCAATATAGTGCCTTTGACGTTGTTGTTGTTGCAACAATCGATTAGCGGTGCTTTCAGCTCAGCAAAATCCGGTAGTTCAACGAACTTATATAAAGCAGCGGTTAAGAAATAAGCCATAGATTGAATTGATAGCACTAATTAATTTTCACAATTATATGAAAATTCATTCAAAGCGGACGGTGGGACTCGAACCCACGACGTTCAGCATGGGAAGCTGACATTCTACCACTGAATTACGCCCGCGCTTAGTGTTTTTCACCTGTTTTCACCTTCTTTCGCTGTGGAGGCGGAGCGGTAAAAAACGACTAGAAAAACATTGTACAACTATTTTCTGATTTTGAGTATAGCATTTTGACAATCAATTTTGGGCGGCAGCCGATCGCACCGCCGAGCCATCATACAGTAACAGACGAGCCAATTGTCATCGCGGCCAAAAGCTGCCACTAAAGGAGCCATCGCCTCGGTTCCCAACCTTGACAAAGAGTTAGTGGCTTCGGATCGCACATTCGGATCGCGCGATCGAACTTCATCATTTTTAACAGCGCAGCCATTGAGTCCGCAGTTTGACTATGCCGCCATCCCATCGCCACGATCGCACCATCGACTCGGTATCATTCACTTTGCTCAGCAACATCGGTAGCGCCACCGCAGAATCGCACTTTCTCTAAACCGTTACCCCCCGCAGCCTGTCTTGAGAATCCCAACTTGGCAGCGCTGCTGGGATTTCGCTAATTTCCCTAAGCCAATTAAAATATATTTTTGTTACTTTTCTTTACGACCTTAGCTAGGATTGCCGGATTTTGGGTAGATTAAAAAAAATTCAGTTATTAGATTGTGTCGGCCAATTAACAGCCTCAAACTTCACAACCAGAAGAAGTTCAGGAAGTAATTGCTGAGTTTGAGCAATATTGGCAACGGTCGATCGACGATACCTTGAAAATGACTAAAAAGGTACAAATGGCCCAACAATCAGTGATCAAACACTTATAAAATTATCCCGAGATAGTTGACATCGGCGGGGTGGTAGCCAATTTGCGATCGCAACAATTTTCCTCAAAATGAGATTAATTGCGGTTCTGTAGAGTATGCTGTTTTTTTGAGTTTATCTACTTAATTGTACTGTTTTCGTTCCCCGGAGATTGTCCAGAGTCCCACTGTTTGATAGGGGCGCACAAAATTCCGGTTGGAAGTTTCTTGATGAGTTGGGGCATTGAGGAGAACTCCACTCGCTCGCAAACCTTAATAGAATTCCTAGATTGGCAGAAGCGGGAAATTTCACTAATTCTTAACTTTGAATAGTATAATTTTTGATAATTTCCCGTCTCCACCTTGTCCCCTGCTAGGAAAGGGGGAACTCGCAAAAAATGATTTTAAAATCGCTGGAGAACACAGACCGACTTGCCTAGATATTATATCGGTAGGTAGATGACTTATTATTCATTTTAATATATATATATATATATATATATATATATTAAAGACAACATAACAATAATACGCAGGCAGCAAGCTATCTGGTATAAAAAATGAGTACGAAAAAGTTTTCCAAGAAATCTCAACCTAAAGCTGATATGGATGCTGAAGTAAAGCAACCAAACAATCAAAACGAGTTATTTCCAGTCGTCGGAATAGGAGCCTCTGCAGGTGGATTGGAAGCATTTACCAAATTACTCAGCCATTTGCCGATCGATACCGGCATGGCGTTTGTAATAATTCAGCATATGTTGCCGACTCAGGAAAGTGTGTTGAGGGAAATTCTGGCTCGATCGACCCAGATGCCCGTGCATGAGGTAAAAGAGGAGATGCCCATAGAACCGAATCAGGTATACGTCATCCCCCCGAGTTTCAGCATGACCATCGATCAAGCGGTGCTCAAGCTAACCCCTCGCGGCCAAACACACGGGATATTTATGTCCGTCGATATTTTTCTGGTTTCCCTCGCCGCAGAAAGGGGGAACCAAGCCATCGGCGTCGTTTTGTCCGGGGGCGACGGCGATGGTGCCCAAGGATTAAAAGCGATTAAGGCTGCAGGCGGTATAACTTTTGCCCAATGTGAAGGATCGGCACAAGTCAGCAGTATGCCGAACACTGCGGTGGCTACGGGTCAGGTAGACTTTATCTTGACACCGGAAAAAATTGCCCAGAAAATAGCAGAGATCAGCCGTCATCCCTACATTGCCGATCAGCCTGCGACAGAATCTAGCACCAGCGAAGATGCGATCACAAGTAAAGATGCGATCGCCAAAATATACTCTTTGCTGCGCGCCGCTACAGGAGTTGACTTTACTCACTACAAACAAACTACCTTGAACCGGCGGATGCAGCGACGGATGGTGCTTTACAAGCTGGAACGGCTCGAGGATTATGCCCAATATCTCCAAAACACTCCGACAGAAGTAACGGCGCTTTATCACGATGTCTTCATTCATGTCACCAGCTTTTTCCGCGATCCCGAAAGCTTTGAGGTTTTAAGCAGCAAAATTTTTCCCGAAATCGTTAAAGATAAATCGTCGAAAGTACCGATCCGAATTTGGGTTACAGGCTGTTCAACCGGTGAAGAAGCTTACTCGATCGCCATCTGCTTGTTAGAGTTTTTAGCAGATAGAGCTACTGATCTGCCGATTCAGATTTATGCGACAGACATCAGCGAAAATGCGATCGCCCACGCGCGCCGCGGCATTTATAAACAAGCCCAAGTCGCCGATATTTCACCCCAACGCCTGCATCGGTTCTTTGTGGAAGTCGAGGGCGGATACCAAATCGCTCAGTCGGTGCGCGAACTCTGCGTTTTTGCTAAACAAAACCTGATCAGCGATCCGCCCTTTTCCCGGATGGATTTGATCTCCTGTCGGAACGTGCTGATCTATCTGGGCCCGCCTTTGCAGAAAAAGCTGCTGCCAATTTTCCACTATGGGCTTCGGCCAGCGGGCTTTTTGCTGTTAGGCACTTCGGAAACGGTTGGTGACTTTTCAGAATTGTTTACGCTATTAGACAAAAAGAACAAAATTTATACTAAAAAAATGCTGTCGCATTGGCTAAGCATGGATTTAACTGCTAGCCACTCTCCTGCGACACTCCTCAACCCACCGCTGGTGACGGAAAGCTTAAACGAAATCGAAATCGAGAAACAGGCCGATCGCATTGTTTTGAATAACTATGCGCCTGTCGGCGTTGTAATTAACACAGCCAGGGAGATTCTGCAATTCCGAGGAGAGACGAATGCCTACCTAGAACCGTCTCCTGGTAGGGCTAGCTTGAATTTGCTGAGAATGGCAAAAGAAGGATTGCGCCTCGAACTCCGCACTGCAATTGAACAGGCCTCCCAACTGCAGTTGCCGATCGCCCTCGAAGGCTTGCAAATTAGAGAAAAGGATCGCATCCGCCTCGTCAGAATTAATGTGATTCCATTCCCAACAGGCGCTGTAGCAAAAAACTATTTTTTAGTGTTGTTTCAAGACGAGCCGCCGAGCCCTGCAATGCCTGCTGTAAAAGATCGTAGAGTCAATTCCGATGCTTTAGAAGGTGAAAGTTTGGAGATTGCGAGGCTGGTAGAAGAACTCAAAATTACAAAAGACCACCTGCAATCGATGGTCCAAGAACATCAAGCAGCTAACCAAGATTTGAGAGCGGCCAACGAGGAGATTTTGTCGAACAACGAAGAGTTGCAAAGTACAAATGAGGAACTCGAAACCGCAAAAGAAGAGATTCAGGCAACTAATGAAGAACTGAACACGATTAATGACGAATTGCAGCGGCGCAATGTTGAATCAACTCAGGTGAGTAACGATTTACAGAATCTGCTCAGCACCATCAATATTCCGATTCTGATGGTGGGAGGCGACCTGCGAATCCGCCGGTTTACTCCCGCAATCGAAAGCATCTTCAACTTGATTTCTAGCGATGTCGGGCGCTGTTTGAGTGACATCACTCACAAGTTGATAATGCCGGAGTTAGAGCCAATGATTGTAGAGGTGATCCGCACCCTCAATTTGAAAGTTCAGGAGGTTCAAGATCGAGAGGGTCATTGGTATGATCTGCATATTCGACCGTATCGGACGATCGACCACAAGATTGATGGGGCTGTGGTGATGTTGGTGGATATCCACGAGCTCAAAGCCAGCGCCCAGCATTTGATGGAAGCGAAAAACTACGCCGAAACGATCGTAGAAACCGTGCGGGAACCGTTGCTAGTGTTAGATCTCAACCTACGGGCTATCACCGCCAATCGTTCTTTCTACGAGACGTTTCGCGTGATGCCGATCCACACTGAGCAACAGTCGATCTTCGATCTTGGTAACAGACAGTGGAATATTCCCAAGTTGCGATCGCTCCTCGAAGAAATTCTGGCAGGAAATGCCGAGTTTCACGATTTTGAGGTCGAGCATGACTTTGAGCATATCGGGCATAAAATAATGCTGCTCAATGCCCGCAAAATGCCTCCCATCGGCGATACACAGATGATTCTGTTGGCGATCGAGGATATCACCGAGCAAAAACAGTTTGAGACAGAACGCAGCCTTCGGATTGAAGAACAATCGGCTCGTGCGGCTGCTGAGGAGGCTAGCCGCATCAAAGATGAGTTTTTGTCCGTCCTCTCTCACGAACTGCGGACGCCGCTCAATGCGATGATTGGCTGGACACAGTTGCTGCGCCTGAAAAAATTTGACCAGGCTAAAACCGACGAGGCGCTAAAAACGATCGAGCGCGCCGCCAAAGCACAAAACCAGCTCATCGATGACATATTAGACGTTTCGCGAATTACGACAGGTCAGTTTCGCCTCAATGCTTTGGAAATTGAGCTGAATCCACTGGTTGAAAATGCGATTGAGGTGGTACGTTTGGCAGCCGAAGCCAAAAATCTTCAAATGGAATCCAGCGTCACTCCTTTAACAATAAACGTATTGGGCGATCCAAACCGTTTACAACAGGTAGTGTGGAATCTACTTTCAAACGCGATTAAATTCACCCCAGCCGGAGGAAAAATAGAAATCGCATTAGACTACATTGATGGAATGGCTCAAATCCAAGTTAGCGATAGTGGTAAGGGCATTCACCCTAATTTTCTCCCCTATGTGTTCGATCGCTTCCGTCAGGCAGATAGTAGCTACTCTCGCAGAGACGCTGGATTAGGGCTAGGACTCTCGATAGTCCGTCATTTAGTAGAACTCCACGGCGGTACTGTTGGTGCAACAAGTGCAGGTGAGGAACAAGGGGCAACGTTTACCGTGAGGTTGCCGCTACGAACAAATATTCCATGATTGTTGACTGTTGACTGTTGACTGTTGACTGTTGACTGTTGACTGTTGACTGTTGACTGTTGACTGTGAGTCAAAAAAATGAAAATTGCGCGAATTATTTGTTGGCAGCTTGATGCGACTTTCTCAGGAGGATGAAGCGCGGATTTGAACTCATTCCGGCGCAACCAGAATTGATATTATTTCTAATAATATCTCCTGAGCTAAGATCCTAAATGAATTCTCTAAATGTATATAAGGATGTCACTTTAAATTACCCCTTTTCTCCCATGCTTTGTGTTTTGCGTCATATCGTTTTCGGCTGCATAGGCATGATAAATTAGAGGGCAATTCATGAATAATTTTTACAAGTCGCCACCTATCTCGGCGCAATTTTCAGTTGTTCGCTTCACAGTCAACAGCGTCGCCCTGAGCGTAGTCGAAGGGTCAACAGTCAACAGTCAACATCATACTGAAGTGCCGTTTCCCTACCCGGAGAGTTTCGATCGCCCTTCCCCCCTTTTCTTCCCCCGCATCAGATTAAAAATCCAGATTTGCAAACCATCCATGTAAGTAAAAACCACCGGAATCACCACCAGAGTCAGCAGCGTAGAAGTCATCAAACCGCCAATTACCGCCATCGCCATCGGGCTGCGAGTTTGCGAACCAGCGCCAATTCCCAGAGCAATTGGCACCATCCCAGCTATCATGGCGATCGTCGTCATCAAAATCGGCCGCAACCGCGCCACCCCCGAATCCAGCGTCGCCTCATACATCGGCTTACCTTCCTGCTGATTCATAATCGCGTAATCCACCAGCAAAATCGAATTTTTCGTCACAATTCCCATCAGCAAAACCACACCAATCAAAGCGTACAGCCCGAGAGACTTTTGTCCCACCAAAAGTCCCAGCAGCGCCCCACCCAGAGACAAAGGCAAAGCCGCCATAATCGTCACCGGATGTAGAAAATTGGCAAACAACAGCACCAACACAGCATAAATAAACAGTACCGCCGTTCCCAGAGCCCCCGCAAAACCGCCGAACACATCCTGCATCACCTTCGCATCTCCCGACGATTCCTGTTCGACGCCCGGAGGTAGAGGATTCATTGCAGGCAATTTCTTCACCGCAGCGGAAGCTTCTCCCAAAGTCGTACCCTGCAACAAATTCCCCTCTACAGATACTTGACGAGCTCGATCGTAGCGATCGATCTGAGAAGGCCCGCTGCCCAAAGCAATATCCGCCACCGCCCTCAACGGCACCAAAGTATTATTTTTCGCCGGTACTTGCAGATTCTTAATTGTTTCGATATCGCTGCGAAACTGTGGCGCCAACATTACATGAATCGGAATTTGTCTGTCGGGCAAATCAAATTTAGCAAGATTCGAGTCAATATCACCAATCGTTGCCAGAGATGCAGTTCGAGCAATTTGCTGCACCGATACACCCTGATCCGCCGCCCGATTCGGGTCAGGTTTCACCAAAATCTCCGGCTTCACCAAACTCGCGCTAGACTCTACCTCAATCAGTCCCGGAACTTGCCTCATTTGTTGCGTGAGACTTTCAGCAGCTTTAGTTAAAGCCTCGGCATTTTCGCTTTTTAGGACGATCGACATTTGCTTCCTACCGCCGACACGCCCTTGAGAAAAACTCAACCGCACACCGGGAACATCGCGAAGTTTCGGCCGCATTTCCTCTTCAAACCGCTGTTGTCCGATCCGCTTGTCGGCGGGTTTCAATTTCACGTAAAGACTGGCTGTATTCACCCCGCTAGCGCGCCCGCCGCCCCCGCCGCCCGAGCCGCCGGAAACTGTCGGAGCACCTTCAGTCTCCAAAACGCTATCTACGGCTGGATGAGCGAGCAATAATTTAGTTGCTTGCTGCACTGCTGCATCTGTCTGCTGCAAGATGGAACCCGGAGGCAATTCAATAGAGACAGTCGAAAGTCCGGTATCATCGCGATCGATAAACCCCGTAGGAATGTAAGGTATTAATTGAACGCTGCCGAAAAACAAAGCTACACCTAAAATTAGGACGATCGCCCGATGCTTCAGCGCCCAAGTCAAAAGCCTGCGGTACTGATAAGAAAGTTGGTCTTTTTTGAGTTCCTGATGGTGTCCTTTCTCCTTAAACAAATAAGCCGCCATCATCGGAGTTACGGTTCTAGCTACCAACAGCGAAAATAACACCGATGCCGAAACTGTCACCCCAAAAGGTCGAAAAAACTGACCGGGGATTCCCGGCATAAAAGCCACCGGCGCAAACACCGCAACAATCGTCATCGTAGTAGCAACAACAGCCAAACCAATTTCAGCAGAAGCATCCAAAGAAGCCTGATAGGGAGTTTTCCCCATCCCGACGTGCCGTTCGATATTCTCAATTTCGACGATCGCATCATCTACTAATATGCCCACCACCAGCGACAGCGCCAACAAAGTCATGCCGTTGAGGGTGTAGCCCAAAAACCGGAGCACAGCAAAAGTAGGAATTGCCGACAGCGGTAAGGCAACAGAAGCAATTAAAGTTGCCCGCCAATCCCGCAGAAAAATTAAAATAGTTATTATCGCTAAAACCGCCCCCAAAATTAAAGCATCCACTGAAGCTTCGTAGGAATCTCGGATGTGGTCGGCTAAAGTATAAATAAGTTCCAGCTTGACATCAGGCGGCAAAGTTTTTTCCAGTTTTTTAACTGTTTCCCGCACCGATTCTTCTACAGTAACGAGAGTGCTGCCGGTACTGCGGAGGATGGAAAAAGCCACTACAGGTTTGTTGTTGAGCCGTGCCGCCTGACGCGCTTCTGCATAGCCTTCCTCAACTTTTCCCAAACTCGAAAGCGGCACAAAACCGCCTTTAGGCAAGGTAATTTGATAAGCTTTCAACTGTTCGATAGTTTTCGCACTGCCGAGGGTGCGGACTGTTTGCTCGGAATTGCCAACTTCAGTTCTGCCGCCCGGTAAATTGATGTTAAAATTCCGAATTTGGTCGTTAACTTGAGTAGCTGTAATGCCGAGACTTTGCAGTTGTTCGGGGTTTAAATCGACTCGAATATCCCTGTCTCTGCCTCCAATTCGCTGCACTTGAGCGACACCTTTGACAGAGAGGAGGACGCGACTGATGTTTTGGTCAATTAATTCGCTTAACTGTTCTACGGTTTGGCGATCGGAAACAACCGCGTAAGACATAATAGAGCTGCCGGCAAATTCGACTCGCTTGACAACGGGGTCGTTAATGTCTTGGGGCAAGCTTTGGCGGATTTGGGCGATCGCATTGCGGACATCATTAGTAGCGCGATCGCTATTTGTTCCTAATAAAAAGTTGACTGTTGTATTAGAAGAACCATCATTAACTGTAGAGATAATGTGGTCAATATTCCCCAAACCCGCCACAGCATCTTCTACTTTTTTCGTGACTTGAGATTCAAGTTCTGCTGGATCTGCCCCCGGTTGGCTGACAGATATCGAAACAGAAGGAACATCAATATTAGGCGAATCATCAATGCCTAAAAGGGGAAATGATAGTAAACCCCCTATTGTTAGAACTAAGAATAAAACAATCGTGGGTACTGGCTGTTTGATCGACCAAGCCGAAATGTTGAAAGACATAATTGGGAATTGGGAATTGGGAATGGGGAATTGGTAATTGGGAATACAGTGATGTTCTCTCTTTTCTCTCTTCTCTTCCTTCGCGTCCTTTGCGTCTTCGCGGTTCCTAAAAAAAATAATGTAGAGTGCACAATACGCACCTTACGCTTACGAAGTAATGACAACTGCCCACTGCCGACTGCCCACTGCCGACTGCCCACTGACAACTGACAACTGACTATTTAACAACCTTAACCCGATCGCCATCCTTCAGATAACCAGCCCCAGCAATAACCACCCGATCGCCCGCCTTCAAACCCTTTTTAACCTCCACCTTAGCAGCAGTCAAATCCCCCACAGCACCCCCGGAAATTTCCCCAACTTGCACCGGTTGAGCCTGCACCTTATCCTCGCCCACAAGTTTGTAAACAATAGAACTGCCGTCAGGTTGTGGCAAAATAGCTTTAGCAGGAACTTTTAAACCTTGAGCCGTTGTCGTGGAAATCGATGCGCGCAAAAACATTCCCGATCGCAAAAACTCGCTTGCCGGCAAATCAATCTTCACCGTAGCTTGCCGATTTTGCGGGTCAACTAGTGGCGAAATATCTCGCACAGTTCCTGACAACTTGATCCGTTTGTCAGAGTCAGAAGTAATCTGCACCGCTGTTCCCGGCCGCACTTGCGAAACCTGAGTTTCCGGCACTTTCAATTGCAGTTCCAGCTTGTTTCCCCGAATAATAGAAAATAGTTTTTGATTGCCCGAAGACACATCGCCAACTCGACCAATTCTTTCAGCCACAGTACCGCTATCCGGCGCTCGAACAATAGTTTGTTCTAGTTGAGTTTGTAACTGTTTGACTTGTGCAGCATTGCTGCGGACACTTGCTGCGTTATTTCCGACATTTGCTCTGGCACTGCTGACACTCGCTCCGGCCGTATTCACTTTAGCACGAGCGCTGCTGAGGGCCGCTCTAGCCGTACTGATATTAGCTTCCGCAGTAGCTACTTTAGCAAGAGCCGATCGCACTTCTTCCGCTGCTTTGTTCTGTTCTTCCAAAGCTTTATTCAAATCAGCCTTAGTTTTATTCAAGTCTTGAACAGCAGTTTCTCGTTCCGTCTTGCGCTTTTCCAAATCTTGCTGGCTGATTACTCCCTGGGAAGCCAAATTTTGGGTGCGATTTACTTCTCTTTGAGCTTGATCTAATTTAGCCTGAGCAGAAGCAATCCCAGCTTTAGCTTGATTGACACCTGCTTTAGCTTGATTGACACCTGCTTTAGCTTGGCCGACACCTGTTTTGGCTTGCGCTGCGTCAGCGATGGCTTTTTCAACGCCAGCCTGGGCTTGAGCGACGCCGGCTTGGGCTTCTTGTTGAGTAGACTGAGCTTGCTGCACCTGAGCTTCGGCTTGCTCTACCGTAGAATTAGCCGATTGTACTCCAGCAAGCGCTTCGGCAATTTGCGATCGCAGCACCGAATCGTCCAAAACCGCCATCGTCTGACCTTTTTCTACCGCATCCCCTTCCTTCACCAAAACCTGCTTGATTTGCAAACCGTTGGCCTGTGGCAACACCGGCAGCAAGTCGTAGGCCACCACGGTCCCCGTCGCTTCCAGAGTTTCACCCACTGCGGCCGATTCCACAGGCGCCACTGTCACAGTCTGAGCCGTCGCCTGCACAGTTGCCGATGGAATTGGGACTGCGGGACGTGCGCTCTGCTTGCCCCCAGTCAAGTGTACTGCTAGCAGCGTTGCAGCGGCCCCAATGCCTGCACCTGCCAACAAGGTAGGCCACCTGAGTCCTTTGCGGGGCCCAACTTCAGTTGCTTCAGGTTCCCAAACTTCCGATTGTTCGCCCTCCATTTCTGGAACTTCTAGGGCAACTTCTCGTTCATCTTCCTCTGGGGAGAATTGCCAGCGAGAAGGATTTGACACCCCACTTTCAGTTACATCCACTGCTGAGTTCCTGTCGCGCCCGCTCTCCACGGGGGGAAGGGGTTGCTTTTCTTCCGCTTCTGAAAAAACTTGATTAGTCACGGTAGTTCCTCTCGCCGCTATTAGCCTGTGGTTTTTTATTGTAAAGAAAGATTGCGGTTTTTATATTGGATTCATTTTAGCGGATGGCGTCCGCAGTCCCGCGTCCCCCTTTTGGGTGAGTGTCGCGTCGTTTAACCTTACAATGGCGAATTGATCCGAGTTTGTTCGATCGAGATTTAATTTGATCGGCCTCTGGGGCATACTGAATATTAGCGTGATTCGCGATCGTGGGGTCGATCGGGCTGGCATTGTCTCTCCCCAAGTGGCTTGGCCATCACCCATCTATCAATGCTGAGAAAACTCAGTCTAATCTTGAACTGATTATTCCTAATCTATACTCTCATGGGTTTATTGTATAATACGGCACATCTGCTGAAAAACTTGTGCCACTTTATTTAAAAAAATCACAATGAATAGCATCTTTTCTCCCGTCCAACAGTTTCTAATTACTTGGCTGCTAGTGCTAGTGACGGGATGGTTTACCCTGACTGCTGTCAGTTATGTTGGGGAACTGGTCAGCATTTTAGTAACAGCGGGACTCATTGCATTTTTATTAAATTATGCAGTAAAAAGACTGCAAGTATTTTTGCCCAGGGGGGTAGCTGCGGGGCTGGTTTATTTAACTGCAGGTGTGATAGTAGTAGTAATCGGTTTAACGATTGTGCCGCCGGTGTTCAGCCAAGCGAGGCAGTTGGGGGTGAGGTTCCCGGAATTGCTGGAGTCGGGGCGGCTGCAGCTAAGTGAATTTCAAGCCTGGAGTGCCGATCGCAATTTACCGTTTGACGTGCAAATATTGGAGCAGCAACTGTCAGCTAGAGTCCAGGGACAAGTCCAGGCGATCGCCGGTACGGGTTTAGGCTTAGTTGTAGGTACTTTTAACTGGTTTTTGGACTTAATTTTTATTGTGGTGATTTCCTTTTATATGCTCCTAGACGGGCAAAGAGTGTGGCAGGGTTTGACCAGCATTTTTTCCCCAGACATTCGCTATGTTTTAACAGAGACTTTGCAGCGAAACCTCCAGCGATTTGTATCGGGACAGTTATTGCTGGGACTATTTATGGCCATCTCGCTAACTCTGGCTTTTTGGTGGCTGCAAGTTCCGTTTTTTCTGTTGTTTGCCGTGTTTATAGGATTGACGGAAATAATTCCGTTTATTGGAGCGACGCTGGGAATTGGAGCAGTTAGTATAATTGTAGCGTTTATTGATTGGTGGCTGGCGCTGCAAGTCTTGGTAGTGGCGATCGGTCTCCAGCAAATCAAGGATAATTTAGTAGCTCCCCGAATTATGGGGAATCTCACCGGATTAAGTCCGGTAGTTATTTTCACAGCTTTGCTTTTAGGAGGTAGAGTGGGAGGATTGTTGGGAGTTATCCTGGCAATTCCGCTCACTGGGGTAGTAAAAAGTATAGTAGAAATTGTACTCAATCCCAAATTGCCGCCCCAAACAGGCTCGTTTTTCTACAATCCTTTTAGCGGCGAGGAATTGGGGAAAATACCAGAAGATGAAAGTAGAATAATCTTGGTTGCAGATGAACAAAAGTAGTCTAATTTTTGTACTAAGTAATTCAATTATGAAAACTTTTATAAGTCAGGAATTAACTTTTGGCTGCTGAGTCCATTAAGAAAAGACTAAAGTCTCTATACAGAACTTTAGTCTTTATTACTAACCCACTTAAAACTCAAACCTAAAAACTTATGAAATGGTGGCAAAATCTTAGAAACAATCCTCTAGCTCGGTTGGGAGCCGTGGTACTGTTAATTTTTTATACAGTCGCGCTTTTGGCCGAATTTGTCGCACCTTATGACCCCTATGACTCTCAATTAAACGGTTCATTGCTGCCACCGACTCAGATTTATTTAACTACCCAAGAAGGGCGATTTATCGGCCCCCACGTTTATCCGACTACTCAAGGCCCAGTGGATGCGAATACGGGCGCTCGTGAGGTAATTGTAGACTGGCAAAAACCCTCTGCTGTTGGTTTGTTTGTCAAAGCTTCCCCCTATAAATTTTTAGGATTTTTGCCTTTCGACAGGCACCTGTTTGGCACTACAGGAGAAGGTCAAATTAACGTTTTAGGCACGGATGAACAAGCTCGCGATCAATTCAGTCGCTTAGTACACGGCAGCAGAATTAGCCTCAGCATCGGTTTAGTAGGAATAGCAATTTCTTTTCCGTTGGGATTGTTGGTCGGAGGCATATCTGGTTATTTCGGCAGTTGGATTGACAGTATTTTAATGCGTTTTGCCGAAGTATTGATGACGATTCCCGGTCTTTATTTATTAGTAGCGCTAGCAGCAGTGTTGCCGCCGGGATTGACAAGTGCTCAGCGATTTATATTGATTGTGCTGATTACTTCATTTATCAGTTGGGCGAGTTTAGCGCGGGTGATTCGCGGTCAGGTACTGTCAATTAAACAGCTAGAATTCGTGCAAGCGGCGCGGGCAATGGGCGCCAATCCAATTTATATTATTGTCCGCCACGTTTTGCCACAAACTGCTACTTATGTAATTATTTCTGCTACTTTGTCTGTTCCGGGCTTTATTGTGGCGGAGTCGGTTTTGAGTTTAATTGGCTTGGGAATTCAACAGCCCGATCCTTCTTGGGGAAATTTACTATCCCTGTCTACTAATGCTTCAGTTTTAGTATTGCAGCCTTGGTTGGTTTGGCCTCCGGCCATACTGATTATTGTGACTGTTTTGGCGTTTAATTTATTGGGGGATGGGTTGCGGGATGCTCTCGATCCGAGAAGCATTCAAAGGTAATTGGGAGTTAGTAATTTCTCGTTCCTAGGCAGAGCCTAGGAACGAGTTACGCAACCTACTTTTAATTATTAACAGGTAAGCGAATGGTAAAAGTAGAACCCACACCCTCCTGACTTTTTACGGAAATATTGCCGCCCATCATTAGGCAAAAACGCTGGCTGATTGCCAGTCCCAAACCGGTGCCGCCGTACTTGCGGGTGGTGGAAGCGTCGGCTTGGGTAAAGGGTTGGAAAATGTGCTGCAACTGGTCGGGAGTCATCCCAATTCCTGTATCTGTACAATTAACAACTAAAAATTCTTTAGTAGCAATTGAAGATTGAGAACTTGCCCCAGATTCAGAAGTGTTTTCTTGTCTGGCTTGGCTGCTGTCACCCGCGATTTTTTCTCGGCTGGCGGTGAGGGTTATTGTACCGTTTTGAGTGAATTTGGCGGCATTGCTCAGCAAATTCAATAAAATCTGCTGCACTTTAGTAATGTCCCCGTGCATAGTGCCGATATTCGTAATTCGATCCAACTTTAGAGTGTTGCCGTTTTTCTCAATTAGTGGCGCGGCGGTAGATGCGACTTCTTCAATCAAGGCGGCGATGTCGAAGGTTTCTAAGTAAAGATCCATGCGGCCGGCTTCGATTTTAGAAATGTCGAGAATGTCGTTAATTAGCGATAGCAAGTGTCTGCCGGAAGTGCGAATTTTGTCTAAATCTGGGATGAGTTCATCGTAACCCAATTCTTCGGTTTCTTCTTGGAGCATTTCGCTGTAGCCGATGATGGCATTCAGAGGTGTTCGCAGTTCGTGGCTCATGTTTGCCAAAAATGCACTTTTTGCGGTGGAAGCGGCTTCGGCTGCTTCTAGGGCGAGTTGCAAGGCGGATTCAAAGACTTTGCGATCGCTAATATCCTCGACGCTGCCTTCATAGTAGAGTAGCTGGCCGTCGGCATCGCACACTGCACGCGCGCTTTCGGAAATCCAAATTACGCTGCCGTCAACGCGGTAAACTTGTGACTCAAACCCCGAAACTTCTCCGAATTCTTCCATCACCCGCATAAACTTGTCGCCCTGCTGAGGATTGACGTAAGCTTGCTGTCTGATGTTTGTGAGATTTGATGTCAATTCTTCGGGAGTAGCGTAGCCATAGATGCGGGCTAAAGCTGGATTTACGCTCAAGAAGTGGCCTTCGGGGGTTCTTTGAAAAATTCCTTCGACGGCATTTTCAAAGATGCTGCGATATTTTTGTTCTGCTTGACGCAAAGCGCTTTGTGTACGATCGCGCTCGCTGGCTTCGATCGCCAATGATACCAAATCTGCCAGGGAAGCAGCAAAATTTTGTTCTTCTAATGTCCAGTTACGAGTAGTTCCCACTTGTTCGATACAGATGACTCCCACTGTTTGTCCGCCGAGGCGCACTGGCGCGTCTAAGGTAGAAGTAGTGCCAGCTTGTGAAAAGTAAGATTCGGCAAATTCTCTAGTTCTAATATCTGAAAGAGCGTCCTCGGCTGCGATCGTCCGGTATTCTTCCAAAGCTTGAAAATAAGCTGGATAGTCTGCTGCTGCGAGTTCAGTACCTTGGGAATGCTGGTGGTTGTGGCGCGTAAATTTGTCGAGACATTGCAGTTTCGATCGGCTTTCGTCGTACAACCATACTCCGGCTCCTTCTGTATCTAGGGTATGAGTTGCCGCTTCGGTAATTTGCCTCAAAGCTACTTGCAAATCGCCTCGATACAGCGCTTTATTTCTTGCCAATTCTACCAAAACGGTATTTTGTTTGAGCAATTGTTTTTGCCTTTGGCGTCGCACCGATTCCGCTCGCTTCTGTTCAGTAATATCGCGGATTACGCAAATTACGGATTCTTCTGAAAGCGGCGAAATGCTGGTGGCAAAACAAACTTCGCGGTCGTCAATGGTTAAATCGTACTCGATGCTGACAGTTTGCTGAGTATCTAAAGCTGCTCGAATATGGTGGAGAAAATTGTCGGCTGTAGCTTGGGGAAACAGCTCTCCGACTGTTTTGCCAACTAATTCTTCGGTTGGTTTGTAGAGCAGAGAAATATTTGTGGGCGCGATTTTTAAATAGCGGCCGCTGGCGTCCACAACTATAATTAATTCGTTCATAGCTGCGAACAAAGCCCGCAATTCTGCTTCGGCAGCTTCGAGTTCGGCAGTCCGCTCTGCTACTCGCTGTTCTAAACTAGAGTTGGTTTTTTCTAGGGCAACAAAAGACGATCGCAATTGTCGGGCCATTTGATTGAAAGACTGAGCTAGAAGGCCGAGTTCTTTGACGCCTTGAACTTCGACTTCGCCGTTTAATTCTGCGGAGGTGAAGTCGGATGATTCGGACATTTTTGTTAAAGCTTTGGAAGCTTGCAACAATCGGGTAATCGGTTTGACAACCCAGCGAGAGGTGAAAATTCCGAGTGCGATCGCCAGTAGGAAGGCAAAAAAGCACAATAAGATAGTTGTGCGAGTGTTGGCGTTAATTTGCTCCATAAAGTCTGCTTCCGGGATTGCGACTACAATTAGCCAATCGAGGCCGCGGCCGTCTTGCAGGGGAGCAACCGTAATGAATTGACGTTTGCCGTCTATATCGAAGCTAAACTGTCCTTGACTGTCAATTTGTTTAAAACTGCCAAATCGTTTTTGCAAGTATGTGGAGGCCGATCGAATTAGCAAATTTTTGCTCTGTGTCGCCAACAGCCGTTTTTGTTCGCCTTTGTCGGTGACAAAAGGCAGTTCGTCTGTGGAACTGGCGACTATTTCGCCGCTGCGTTCGATCGCAAAAACTTGTCCCGACGCGCTAATTTTGATGCTTTTGAGAAAATCGCTGATTTGAGAAAGGGTGAGGTCAATTGCCAGTACCCCCTGCAGGCTACCCGTTTGGCTGTAGATGGGCATCACCGGCGTAATCCCCAGAACTGGCGAGGCCGTGAAGACGTAGATCGGAGACCAAGTGGCTTTTCCTGACTGTTTGGCAGCTTGGTACCACGGTCTAGTACGGGGGTCATAGAAAACCGTTTTGATTAGCTCAGTGCGATTTCCTTGGCTATCTAGGCGATAAATTTGGCGGTTTGGAGCGGTTGATTCGTCTCTGATGTATACTAAGTTTTCTGCTTCTCGCTTGAGCAAGAGGAATTTGCCCTGTTCGTCGCCGTAGTAGATGGTTGTAGTTCGATCGCTCAGCTTGGTCTGGTTCCACAAATAGCGCTCTAAGTTGGGGAAGTCTTCCGGGTCTAAGTTTCCAGAGGCGATCGCAGCAGTATTCATTTGCAGGAATAAATGAGACACATCCCCAAAACTGAGGAAATTTTCTTTCGTCCTCGCTGCAACTTCCAAGCTTAACCTCGTAGCAAGGTCATTGACGGCTTTCTGGCCGTTGCGAAACGAAAGCCATCCAGTCACGCCGACTGCTACGGAGATTTGCACCACCAGCGGTATCAACAAAACTAGGCTCAGTGACATCTTGGGCGAGCTTTTCATCAGACAACTGCTCAGACTTTTCAATAACATCAATATTTTGACACTTACGGGATTTGGGTATCGTTTGTCGTTTAAAAGATGCCCTAGATATAAGTTACAAAGTTATACAGCAATAGTGAAATGCGGTGGTCTGCGGCTCAAAACTCGGCTGAGGTTTCCACCGCTACTGTAAAAACTTGTAATATTAATGATGCCACTACTTGCCTAAATGTGGCGATCGCTGTGGGGACTCGCGGCAAAAAAGTCACAGCAGGTTAGAAAAAATGCAACTGTAGACCCGTGATCCCAACCCTGGTTGTCATCAGTCCTTCCTAATTATTCAATTCTTTAATCTAAAATTAAAAATCTAAAATCTAAAACGCCATCACTTCCTCCAGTGCGGATGGCCCACCTTACCCCTGCTTAATAAAAATCAGATTTTAATTTTTTCTACAGTGGCATGACAAATGTAAATTATGTGACAATGCGCTGTGGGAAAATTTGCTATTAATAGAATAAGCGGGCAAAATCCCGATCGAGCACTCATAGAATAATTGAAGCATCTGCAGTTCGTCGATGGCAGCCAAGTAAAGCGTTTTTGGCTTTTTTGGACCATCGACATTTTGGCAAAAAAATAATACTTCTGGAGGATGACATGAACTATACATTTGAACTCCTGGGCGTATCTCCAACTTTAACGTTTTTTAACCAGCAGCAGGAATTGCTGCAACAACAGCAGCAGTCGGGTGTAGAATACTTGGCAAACCGGAAGTGTACTCTCGATGCGTTTGTGGCATCCGTAGAGACAGTTTCTCCTGATCGGGGCTGGGATGTCGATCGCGTCATAAACACCGTGATTAGTTTCTGGATGAACAACTCCGATAGCATCCTGTATTGGAAGCACAGGCTGGAGGATGCCGGCAGCGAAAACTTGTTAGTAGCCAGAGTAGGCGATATCAAGTCTTTGCAAGCCGCATTTGAATCGCTGCTGGGCGAATAGGAAAATCGGGAATTGCGAAAAAGTCTATCGACTTTTTCGCAAAAATCAACTTAGGAATGAGAATTAAATAACTTACAATGCGTGATGGTTCTTGTGGGGTGTCCCGCCCGCCCGTCCAGAAAGGGCGGGCGGGACACCCCACAAACTTGTGTAAATTATTTAATTCGCGATCCTTAACTGTATATTAAGTAGTTGGACTGAATTAATTACACAAGATAGAATCTGAAATTCTCTTCCTGTGAGCCTTGCAAAATTATATCTGTGTAAATATTTCTGTCCATGTACTTAGCAATTCCCAATTCCCCTGATTCGCGATACGGAAGTCGCAGATATAAAATATCTGTTTCTTCCAGCTTCTATCTTCCATCTGGCTGATGTCTTCAACATCTGGCTAATGATTAATGACTTCGCAATTGGCAATTCCCAAATATTATGTCTCGTTCCAAAGCCCTGCAATCTTATATTTTTCTCCGCTTGCTCCTCGCACCGCTAATGTTGTGGACAATCACTACAGCAGTATTTTTGCTCTTGCGGGCCACTCCGGGCGACCCCATAGATGCCATTCTCGGCTCACGAGCTCCCGCAGCAGCCAAAGAAGCAATGCGAACTCAACTCGGCCTCGACGCACCCTTGTGGGAGCAATATCTCAACTACATGAAAGACTTATTCAGTCTGAACTTGGGAACCTCAATCACCACTCGCGGACAAACCGTGTGGCAAATTATCGGAGATTATTTCCCCGCTACAGTGGAATTAGCAGTTTGTAGCATGGCCATAGCTTTAATTGTCGGCATCAGTATCGGTTCCCTGGCAGCATCCCGCCCCAACACTATTTTCGATGCAGCAGGCCGTTTGTTTGGCATTATCACTTACTCGCTGCCCGCTTTTTGGGCCGGCATGGTTTTGCAATTGATTTTCGCAGTGCAGTTGGGATGGTTTCCTTTGGGAACTCGCTTTCCGGTGACATTCCCCGCCCCCGAAGGCTACACAGGACTCTACACGATTGACAGTCTCCTGAGCGCTAACCCTGGTCAGTTTCTCACATCTTTACATTATTTGGCACTTCCGAGTTTGACGTTGGGGATTCTTTTGAGTGGCATTTTCGAGCGCATTGTCAGGGTGAATCTCAAGCAAACTTTGCAAGCAGATTATGTCGAAGCAGCTAGAGCTAGAGGCATTCCCGAATTGCAGATTTTATGGGCTCACGCTCTGAAAAATGCACTAATTCCGGTGATTACTGTCTTAGGATTGACTTTTGCTGCACTGTTGGGCGGTGCTATTTTAACAGAGGTTACTTTTTCTTGGCCGGGGTTGGCAAATCGCCTTTACGAAGCGATTAGCTTGCGGGATTATCCAACTGTTCAAGGTATTGTGGTGTTTTTTGCGGGAATAGTCGTAATTGCCAGCATTGTAATTGATATTTTGAATGCTTACGTTGACCCGCGAATTCGCTACTAAAAATATCAAGGAAGAAGGGCAACGGATGCGCGACAGTGGCACTTTCGGCTTTTTCTACCTGTACTTTCTGTCGGCGCGAGATGTTTTAGTCAGCGGTGGCCCTGGAGAAGCAGTTGTCAAAAAGATCGATCGGCTTTTAGACTGACGACACTTGGCAATTTATGGGCAATACTAGAGAAAATAAAATTAAACATTTGAGGAAACGCTGATGAGATTATTGCGAACAATCGCCGCTCTATCGGCGGCCTTGACCCCACTGATGGCTGAAGCTGCCTTTAGCCGTCCTATGCCGGGAACAGCCGATTTTCCCAGAGCCTCAAACCCCCAAATAAATGTGCCGGTTTGCTTGATCGAAACTCCTGGGGGCATAACTTTTGATTTAGTCAGCTTGTGCGGCCGCAATGCTGCTCCCCAAAACACTGCTCCGGTTGCGGGCAACCCCGCCAATGCTCCTGCAAATAACCCCAATGGAGGTGCTCCGCCTGCTCCCCCAAACCCCAATGCCATCACCAGAGATGCAGCAGGCACGCCGATAACTACTCCAGCAAACACGGCAAATCCCAACAATCAGAATAATCAGAATCGGGGAACTTCCCCGACAGGTACTCCCAACAATGCCAATCCGGGAACTTCCCCGACAGGTACTCCCAACAATGCCAATCCGGGAACTTCCCCGACAGGTACTCCCAACAATGCCAATC
>NZ_JAUBQW010000007.1:49190-89400 GCF_036701485.1 Microcoleus sp. Pol11C3
CGGGAACTTCGCCAACCACCAATCCCAATAATCTCAATCCGGGAAGTTCGCCCTATACCACTCCCAATAATGCCAATCCGGGAACTTCGCCGAATACCAATCAGAATAATCTCAATCCGGGAAGTTCACCGAGTACCAGTCCCAATAATAGTGCGTCTCCCACGGGTGGAACTGGTGGCGGCAGCAACAGCGATTTAGTTCCCAATCCCAATCTCAATCTTCCGAGAGTGCCGCCGAGTTCCTTTGGCCCTGGAGGTGTGGCACCGACTAGAGATGCGATTGATGGCCCCCGCCAGTAATCGACGAAGTGTGAGAACTTTCATCACAGAAACCGGGTTTCTCTTAAACCTTCTCTTTTTTAGGGATAGTTCACCCGCGAGAAAGCCGGAATATTTATTTGCCTGCTTAATATTGATGTCAGGTGCGATCGGCATATTTTGTAGCAGAGTAGCGAAATAAAAGTTAAGCTAAGAACTTGTAGAGGCTATGGGCTAAGCACTCTTTCACAACTGGACAACCAGGTAGAATTAGTGAGAGATAGCCAGCTTTAATCCGTAACAGGATTAGTTATCAGCATAGGTTAAAATTATTCCCAGGCGGGTGCTCGCCAGCTCCAAGTTCTGAAGCTAAACCATTCAATAGGCATATTTTTGTTAAGCTAGTGTGGTTGGGAAAGTACCGGCTGATAACATTAGCCAGACAAAATTAACCCGATTATTCGGAGGCTCTTCATGAGCAAAATATTTGTTTTAATAAATTGGAACAAAATTGCTCTAGACCCGATCCTCTCCGAGGGCTTCGCTAACGCACTTGAGGAGGACATCTAGTGTCAAACTTAGTTCAACGCTTAGAAATAACCGCTCATCCGCAACTTGAAAAATCCCTCGGCTATCGAGGAGATAGTCGCTGGGTAGCTTGGCGCTGGGAGCCCGACATTGACCAGCTTATTTCCAGCGACGGCAAAACAGTCGGCACTGGCAATAATATGGCTTGGCTGGTGTTTTTGCAGCACGATTTAGTCGATCCTGCGGTACAAGAGTACAACCTCGGCGAGGGCGATCGCTACTGGCTGCTTTTAGACACCGAAACTAGAAATCTCTACGTCGGCGAAGGGAAAATAGTTCAAAATCTGCTCGAACAGCCGGAAAGTTTAGGTTTATTGGCCTGTCTAGATGGCGGCAAGGCCGATCAACCAACTGCTGAAAATTGGCAGCAAACGCTATCTCAACTAACAGCTAAACCCGCTTTTCGCCATTTAACCAATGCCCTTCCCTTCGGTATCGCGGCCGCTTTGATAGGTGCTTTGGGAATTGGAACTGGAGTCTGGGTAGTGCCGGCGGTGCAGCAGAAACTAGCTGAAAAAACCACTTTTATTTCCCCAATTAGTTCTGCCGCTAACTGCGGGTTTGGCGGTTCCGATGATTTTTCAGCTCATGTCGGTTCCTCAAGCGGAAACAAAGAACTTCACGTAATAGGCGTTTACGAAGCCAATGCGGATCACAAGAACCGAGATTTATCAAAAAGTGCGTTAGCGAAGCCCTCGGAGAGGATCGAAATCAAAGTAGAACGCCGAAACAAGCCCATAATTCTCGCACTTTCAGCTTACGAACCGGTGCAATGGAACATTACCGCAGAACCGGGAGCCGTTATCGAAAAAATCATTGTTAACGGATACCACAACCAAACTGTTTCAGGAGTTTCGGGAATTCCGGTAGAAGAGCACAGCTACGAAGAAACCGGAGACAATCTCGGCGACTTTATCTACAAGTGGGGTGCGACCCCTGACAGTTCCAATACTTCTTCCCTCGTGACTAAATTGGAACAGAGAAACAGCACCAGTTTAACTTCGTTTCAAGGATGCTATAGAGGTAAGAACTTTAGTATTAATTGAGAGCAGCGACAGAGGGCGACAAGTTATACAATTTTCGATTTTTGATTAAACAATTGGGAATCGCTGATTGGATATAGGTTGGGAACTTGTTACAGTTCCATTCTTGTTTTTTACTGGTGTTAAAACCTCTCCCCCTAAAATCACAAAACCCGCGTCGGCGGGTTTTTTATTGAGAGTTAAACTTATTGGCCTCTCTATGGTATGATATCCCGTGGCTTCATTACCAATTCCCAATTCTAACAATACTAATAGATTTCTTATGAAATACTGGTACGAAACGCTTGCAGTAGCACAGCGAATTTTAATTGAATTGGGAAGGCGAAGACGCAGCTTAGTCTTGTGGAGTATTTTTCCAGTTTCTATCTTGCTAATAAACGCTTTGATTTTAAAAGAACGCGCTAATCTTACGACAGCAAAAGCCTTTGAAACTGCTGCACCTGCAAGTTTAGTAGGAGCGGCGTTATTTTTTAGCTGTCTCGGTGGTAGCGTAGCAACGGTAGTCTCAGAACGAGAACAGCACACCCTCAAACGCTTGTTTATTTCCCCGCTGAGCGGCACTTCCTACTTTTTAGGAATTTTTCTTGCCCACAGTTGCATCGGTATCGGTCAGGTAATTTTAGTATACACGATCGCCTCTTGTTTAGGAGCACAATTTCAAGGCTCTATCCTGCTAGGATGTGCGATTATTTTGCTTAGTATTGTATCTTATGTAGGTGTAGGCTTTATTCTTGGCACCCAGTTTGCGAGGCGCACTGAAGATGTCAACTCGCTAGTAGCAGCTTTCGGCGTTCCTTTGTTGATTTTAGGAGGCGCATTTTTGCCTACTTCGCTGTTTCCCAAAAGTTTGCTGGATCTAGCCCAGTACAATCCAATTTATCACATGAACGAAGCGCTGATGGGCGTGTGGGCTGACGGCAAAGATTTGGCTGATATTGCCGAACACTTTTGGTATTTATTCATATTTTCTATTGCCATGATTGCAGGTGGATGGCTTTCTTACCGCAGGATGCTGAGAGTAGAAAGAAGACTTTAAAACTATTTCATTATGTCGTAATTATTCATCTCTCTCTTCTCTGACTCAGCGCCCTCTGCGGTTTAATCGTTCAGAAACAACCGTAAATATATAAAATAATACGGAGAATTAAAGCAGTGCTGCAAATAGAAAATCTCAATAAGTCTTACGGCGAGCGTTCAGTGCTTAAAGATTTAACACTGCACATCCAAGCTGGAGAAATTTACGGTTTGCTCGGATCAAACGGGGCGGGCAAAACTACAACTATCAATATTTTATGCAATTTACTAAATGCCGACAGTGGCAAAGTTTTTATCAATGGCGAACCTGTTTCTGACTCTACAAAATCCTTAATAGGTGTAGCGCCCCAAGAAAATTTGCTTTACAAAAGCCTTAGCTGCGAAGAAAACCTCAATTTTTTTGCTCAAATTTACGGCTTAGAGCGCAAACAGCGCCGCTATCAAGTAAGACACTGTTTGAAAGCCGTAAATTTGACAGAGAGAGCTACAAGCCCCGTGGAAACTTTGAGCGGAGGAATGCAGCGCCGCTTGAATATTGCGGTGGCTTTGGTTCACCAGCCAAAATTAGTGATTTTAGATGAACCGACAACGGGTTTAGATATTGAGGCACGCTATGAAATTTGGGATTTAATTCAGCGCTTGCAATCGCAAGGAATTACAGTTTTGCTGACAACTCACTTGTTGGATGAAGCTGAGCGGCTGTGTCAGAGAATTGGGATTTTAAAGAATGGCAGTATTGTGGCTGAGGGCAGTTTGGAGGAGTTGCAAAAACTGATTCCGGCTCAAGAAATTATTGTGGTAAAAACCGACGAAGAAGCTGAAGTCATCGCCCGCGCTAAAAAATACAGTTTCATCCCCCGCCGCTACGGTAGCGATTTGGCTTTTTGGCTGCCGGAACGTTTAGAATTAAAAGAGATTATTTTGCGTTTTGATGGGATTTCTATTGATTCGATCGCTCGGTATCCGGTGCGGTTAGAACATATTTATGTAGAAGTAACGAAACAAAATGAACAATGACACAGTGCGATCGTCTCGCTTCTTGCGAACAGGCAAGATGCCTGTTCCACAATAAACTTAATGTCTTGTGGCACAGGCATCTGGCTTGTTCTTGAAAAACTTATTGCCAATGGTGCAAGAGGTGATATCTAAGCGGATTTGATATTACACGGCTTTTACCCACGACAGCCAAGTTTCCATCGGGCGGAAACCGACGGATTTGTAAAGCTTTGTCGCGCCTGTCAAACTGTCAGCATCAACGCTGAGTTTAGCTGTGTTTGCACCCGCTGCTTTTAAGGAGTGCAAACCCGCCAGCAGCATTGCTTTTCCTAAACCCATTTTCCGAAACTCGCGCCGCGTACCCAACAATTCAATCCAACCGTCTTTTGTGCCGCTGCGGGCGTTTTTTTGGGGTTTGATTTGACAGTCGCAGAAAGCTGCAAATTTACGATCGCCCGAAACAGCAATCAAGTCTAATTCCGGCTGATAATTGGCGTCTTGCATCCAATAACGCACGGTTTCCGCAGTTAAATCGTGGTGATTCCAGTGATCCATAAATGACTGGTTGAACATTTCTACCCAGGGTTGGATGTCTTGTTCTCCGGATATGTGTGTCAGCGCAAAATCGGCGGGAAATTCGGGTGTGGGAATTGGTTCGGCGAGGGATCGGGCCATTGTGAGAAAATAGCGATCGACCTCAAAGCCCTGTTTTTCTAACAGCCGCATCTCATCGGTTTGATCCTCACGCCTGTATGTACGCAATTTTGCAGGCAAATTCCGTTCTTTCGCGACTTCGCCCAGCCGCTTTTCGCCCCATTTAATGATATCTTTTTCCAAACCTGCGCCACGGACATTTGGATGCACGTAAAACCAGAGACAAGCGTCGATTTCCTCTGGCGAATCGGGCATATCTAGGAGTGTTAAACCGATTAGTTTGTAATTACCATCTTCCCACAATTGCACGTCGCGGGCTTTGTCGAGTTTGGGGGCATCAAGTATTAGCTTAAGTTCAGTTGCTGAGACTTCTTCGCCGAGTCGATCGACTGCTTCGCAAGCATCGATCAAATTTGCGATCGCGCACCAGTCTGTTTCCCCCTTGTAGGAGCGTGTTGTCAAGATGTTCATAAAAAACTTGCAATCCGTAATTTCGGACTGTTCCTCTTAATTGGTATTGGCAAACAAGTACAGTAACTCAGACATTTTGGACAAACGTCAGTAACAGGCAAGATGCCTGTTCCACAAGAAATAAATACTCTTGTGGGGCGGGCACGCGAACCCGCATCTAAACTGTTTTTAGTATTTGAGAAGGGTGTCGATAAAACTCAGAAACCTGTTTATATCACCCAGGCTTTCAGGTTTTATCTCATAGCGCAATCATAAAAATTGGTTTGCCTTTATGGGCTAGTTTTGTATGTGAGTCTCAGACTGGAGGAGGGCCCAATGTTCGCAAGCAGCCTCCTCAAAGTTATCAAGGCTGATGCTTGACTAACTGTTGTTTAAATAAATTTGATGAAGCTAAGTAAAGAAGTTGTCACCCCCACCGGGTAGTTGATTTTTACTTTTGCTCTGTTTTACAATAAATCCTTTTTCATGGATTTTTGGCTCCTCCTGTTAACTCGCCCGCTCGGGGGAGGAGAGAAATTGAACTTCTTGAAAAGTTCCCTATTTCAACTATAACCTGAGCTGTTTTTTTTGGCAAGTTAGAAATCGAGGGATTCTTGCTAGTATTAACGAGGCAGGCATTTGAGGGCAGGAGCGAGCGTGCTTTAAACCTGCCGTAACTGTAATTTTTATAACGTTTTTCCCGGAATTGAGGATTTAATTTTATCCAAACGTTAAACTAACGTTAAACAGTTTTCTCAGATTTATATGAGGTAAATATGCTCGACAACCTCGATTTAGATATTTCCCTGGATAAAGAAACCTACGATGCCAAGATAGAAGTTTTAATGAAACAGTTGCGATCGCTCCAACTGGCCTGCAGGGAAAAAAAATTGCCCGCAATCATCGTCCTCGAAGGCTGGGCCGCCGCCGGCAAAGGCGCCCTCGTCAAAAAAATGGTAGGGTACATGGACCCGCGCGGGTTTGCGGTACACCCGATTTGGCCACAGTCAGATGCAGAAATGGGCTATCCTTTCCTGTGGCGGTTTTGGCAGAAACTCCCCGCTCGCGGCAAAATTGGTTTTTTCTACCACAGTTGGTACACTCATATTCTAGAAGACCGATTGTTCGATCGAGTCTCCGAGGCCGAAGTACCCACAGCTATCAGGCAAATCAACGCCTTCGAGCGGCAGATGGTAGATGACGGCGCCGCAATTGCCAAATTTTGGATTCACTTGAGCAAAAAAGAACTCAAGCATCGGCTCAAAAAACTAGAAGACGACGCCTTACAAGCTTGGCGAGTACGGCCCGAAGATTGGAAACAAGCCAAAAAATACAAAGAATACACAACTTTTGCCGAAGAAATGGTAGCCCAAACTGGCACTGGCCGCGCACCTTGGACGCTAGTAGAAGGCGATTGTCAGCGGTGGGCGAGAGTCAAAGTTTTAACGCAAATGGCAGCGACAATTACAGAAGCCTTAGACAGACTGCCGATGCAATCTGCACCCGTGAAATTGCCACCTCAAGAAAGCTTGCAACCCACCGAACCAGACTTATTGGCCCAAGTAGATTTAACTCAATCGCTGTCCCCCGACGAATACAAAGAGCAACTTCGCGAAGAACAAACCCGTTTTGGCAAACTGCAACAAAGCATCGACGAAGAGGAAATCCCCGTGTTAGTGCTGTTTGAAGGTTGGGACGCCGCCGGTAAAGGAGGCGCCATCAAACGCTTGACGGACATATTAGACCCCCGCAGTTACACCGTTAATGCCTTTGCGGCCCCGACAGATGAAGAAAAAGCGCACCACTACCTGTGGCGGTTCTGGCAGCGGCTGCCAAGTGCCGGTAAAATCAGCATTTGCGATCGTAGTTGGTATGGTAGAGTGCTGGTCGAGCGAGTCGAAGGATTTGCCGCCGAGTCCGAATGGCGCCGAGCTTATCAGGAAATCAACGAATTTGAGGAGCAACTCACCAGTTTCGGTTGTGTCTTAGTTAAATTCTGGCTGCACATCAGTCCTGACGAGCAACTAAAGCGGTTTACAGAGCGGCAAAACAATCCATTTAAACAATACAAACTCACTCCTGAAGATTGGCGGAATCGGGAAAAGTGGAATTATTATGAAGTGGCGGTGAATCAAATGATTCAGCGCACCAGCACGCCGCTTGCTCCCTGGACGCTAATTGCGGCCGATAACAAGTATTATGCTCGTGTTAAAGTAATTCAAACGGTAACGCAGGCAATTCGGAATCAACTGAAGCGCCGATAAATTGGGATTGCTGAATCGGTAACAGGTAATGAGGAAAAAAAGCAGGCGACAGAAAGCAGACTTGAATTGCCAATTTCACCTGCGACCTGCTCGATTCATTACCAATTATCAATCAACCATTACCAGTTATCAATTACCAATTAACTGTCAGCAATCTGTGACTGGAAGTAGCGGGCTTGCCGCCTGCAACCAATGGTTGATAGCTGACCGGAAGCGAGCATTAGGGTAAAGGCGATGGGGCTGCGTTATTCGCGAAAGTTAAAAACCCACCGATGCCCGTATTTCCTACCGCAGTTAAATTAGCGCTCGTTTCCAAAACTTCTGTACTAATTTATGAAGACACAGAATATTGCAAGATGCCAGAACTGTTAGCTCGCATTCTATTTCTATTCCTCCTGTTCTCACTGATCAAATCGTGGTGGGATCAATCAGGAGGCAAAGACAATCCGTTATTAGATCGGCTGCGCGTTTTGCTGCTGATCAGCCTTTTGATTCTAGCTTTTTTTGCACCAGACACCCCGGTCGGAGCAGCGATTTTCGGGCTCATAGCCTTCTTCTTTAAGCCGCTGGGTTTTTCCATCACTCTGCTGGTGATTGCATCGGCGCTGATCACGAACGGGGGCATCCGCAACCCGGCGCCGAGAATGATCCTGGCAGCGCTGCTAGTTTTGATCCTTTCGAGTATGCCAGTTGTCGCTTACTGGTTCGCCGAGCAAGCAGAACGGGACGCCGCCGCAGCCGTTCGCACAGTTTGCTGCGACGAAACCGCAGCCGCGATCGTCCTACTGGGCAAGGGAACCACTCAGCCTCACATCCCCAACCGAGTAGCGATTCAACTGACAGATACAGGCAATCGCTTGCCCTATGCTGCCGTTTTGTACAGAAAACAACTCGCACCGATGGTCATCGTTACCGCTGGCCCGAGACCAGAGTTGGAGGGTTATGTTGGGGAAGCTAAGGATATCGAGACTTTGCTGGCAAACAACATGGGCGTACCGCGCAGCAGTATCGTTCTCGACGATAACGGCAGCAACATACGCACCAGCGCTGAAGAGGTGAGAAAGATACTCGACAGCCGTGGCGCCACGCGCAAAGTAATTCTGGTAACATCTGCGATTCAGATGCGCCGTGCCAGCCTAGCTTTTGCGAATATGGGAATCCAGGTGATTCCTAGGGCTACCGACTTCTACACTTTTCAACCCACCTCAGGAAGGAAATCCAATAGACTCCGCTTAGACGCGGGAGATTTTTTGCCTAGTGCAGAAGCTTTGGTAACTACGACGCGAGTATTCGATGAATATTTCGGGTCTTTCTATTACTATTTGCGCGGCTGGCAGGCTCCCAGGACCTAAAGTGGCAAGTTGCTGGTGTTTTTCTTAGGCAACAGCGACTGCTCCCCAGATTGGTTTAACATCTGATGAGAATCAGACCTTTGTGGGGAGCTGTATTTTCTCATTCCGGCGGGGTCGCCGACAATCAAGTTGGCCATGAATGCAAACAATACCCAAAAGATAACTGGTTCCCACTCAGATTTTTTGGGCGGTGCTTCTGGGGTTGTGACAGATTCAACGTTGACTTTGATATCTAGTTTGCCTTCAATTTCTTTGCCTTTGAGAACTCCCTCCTTGCACACACCCTTAAAAATCATTGGAGCGGGTTTTGGTGCTTCTGCTTTCGCTTCTGTCATTTTTTTATCCTGGTTTTGGTAGATCCGGTTGGATAGTACATTCTTAAAGGTTCGGGGGTTTTCCGGAGAGGATTGCGCGAAATCTGAAAGAATAAAGTTAAATATGCACCCCGCCCCTTGCTGGGGCTTAAACATAAGAATCTGAAGGCATTTCAAGCTAGTGCTTGTTTGTTTTGGCTAGCAGCGTTGCCTTGAAGCTGCTACTTACCTATCTGTGTGAAGGGGAGAGTTTTATGCAAAATACAGGTTTTTTATGAAAAATTTATTTGCTCCCGGCGGGCCGAAACATCAATAGCCTGAAGTTCGAGCTTGGTTTATCTCCCCGAAGAAACCCAGTTTCTTCCCGCAGCGGGTCCAAGTGACGCAATTCGGTTAACAAACGGGGTTTCTGGCTCAATATCGCGCCAGTAATGCCAATCTAAAATTTAAAATGATCGAAATAATCGAGAGTGAAAATATCCACCAGCCAACTATCTTGCCTGCAACCGGAACAACTGGAAGCTTGGGTACAAGAGGCAATTAATCGCAGTAAATCCGGTCAAATTCCCGCGTATATACCTCTCCTTGCACAAGCAGACAGACAAAGGTTTGCCGTGCAAATTCAGGCAATTGATGGTCAAATTGTGAGCTGGGGTAGCATTGCTCAAACATTCCCGCTGATGAGTGTAGTCAAGCCCTTTGTGCTGCTTTATTTGTTGTGTGAATTGGGCGAAAAAACGGTTTGTGACTGCGTTGGTTGTGAGCCTTCGGAACTGCCTTTCAATTCCCTCACTCAACTCGAAATAGACCAAGGGAAGCCGAGAAACCCGATGATTAATAGCGGGGCGATCGCCCTAGCGTCTTTGATTCCCGGTCAAAATGCTGTGGCGCGCTGTCAAAACTTGCGAACTTGGCTGAACCAACAGGCAAACAGTCAGTTATTTGTTGACGAGTTAATGCTCGATTCAGTGAATGCAATGCCGAATCAAAATAATTGGAACCTCGCCTTGAAAATGGTAGAATCGGGTTATATTCAAAACTCGGAAATTGCTTTAGAAACCTACAATCGTGTCTGCTGTTTGTCGGGAACCGTGGAGGATTTAGCTAAGCTGGGGATGGTTTTGGTAAATAGTGGCGATCGAGCAATGGGGGAAAACTGCCGTACTGTCAAAGCGCTGATGGCCACTTGCGGTTTGTATGAAGCATCCGGCCGCTTTGCGCTGCGGGTGGGACTGCCTGCTAAGTCGGGAGTTAGCGGGGCAATGCTTTCGGTAATTCCGGGTCAAGGTGCGATCGCATCTTACAGTCCGCCTCTAGATAAAGAGGGAAATTCCATCGCTGGCTTATTTCTTTTAGAACAAATAGCTAAAGCTCTGCGGCTGAGCGTATTTGATTAGATTGGGAATGGGAGAATTGGGAATTGGTAATTGGTAATTTTGTTAATCAATTGTCAGGTAATCGGTAGACAAGAGTGCCTAAATTTTCGATCGATCGGCAAACCGCAGATTAAGGTGGATTAACACAGATTAACGCCGATGACGAATGCCCGATGCCCGATGCCCGATGCCCAATGCCCGATGCCCGATGACTAATGCTTTTCGCCCAAAATAGCATAAACCACAGTCTCTTCTTTTTTGCCGCGCAATTGAATCGAGCCTACTTTTTGGCCTTCGTAGCGATCGCGCACGTACGCAAAAGTCCTCGCCGTCACCAACAAATTAAAAGGACTGTCCGAAACAATTTCCTTATTCATCGCCTCCAATCTAGCAGCAACGTTGACAGCATCGCCAATCACAGAATAATTCAAACGCCGGGAACCGCCCACGCTACCAGCAACTAACTGTCCGGTATGCAAACCGATGCCAAACTTAATTAAAGGTTTGCGTTCACTTCTAAGCTGCTGATTAAGTTGGTGCAGCCGTTCGTGCATAGCAATGCAAGCCGCAACTGCATTCAAAGCATCTTGTTGAATTTGTCGATATTCGGTATGGCAAAAAGGCACCCCAAAAACTGCCATAATTGCATCACCGATGTATTTATCTACAACGCCGCCGTGATCCATAATACAGTCGGTCATCGCTTCCAAATAATTGTTCAACCAGGTGAGCAAATCTCGCGGTCGCATTTTTTCTGAAATCGAAGTAAAACTACGAATATCCATAAACAGCACCGTTGCTGTAAGTTCTTGAGGTTCGAGTTCTCCCTGTTCAAATATCTCCGCTTTGCGTTCCCAAATAAGCTGAGCAGTCTCTGGAGCGACGTGCTTTTCAAATAACCTCATCAACTGCTGCTTTTCGTACTGTTCCCGCAGTTGCAAAGCAGTGCCCGATAAAATGAGAGTGCCGATAGGTGCGGCAATGGGAACCCACCAAAAAAAGAAGCCAAATAACAAAGCAGCAGCCGCAATCCAAATTATAGGCAAACCGAGAGCGATCGCAATTCTCTCTTGAACACCTCGGTTGCCCAGAACCAAAGCGGTAAGAGGACCAATTCCCAACAATAACAAAATTTCTAGGAGTACCGGTAGCCGCCGTAGCAAGCGTTGATTGAGCAAATTGTCAGCCAACGCTGCATATAAATAAACCCCAGCCGTAGTCTTATTGAGAGGTGAAGATATGGGGTCGAAACCGGTAGCAACTATGCCCACTAAAACTAACTTATTGGTCAGAGCATCGGCGGGAATTTTACCTTCTACAACATCAACAAAAGCATAGGTAGGTAGATTTTTTGTTTTCCCTGGCCAGTTAACCCAGACTTTTTTTTCCTGCTTATTTTTTGACTGTGGGATTAATACTGGATCTTGGGGATTAGCAGCATTGTACCTGTGAATCATTGCCAAACCGAAATTAGGAATCCCGTTGAGAAAGATTTTTGACTCACGGCTAATACCGTCACTATCGGCTTCTTGGCTGATGTGGCCGACACCTGCGGCGGCTGCTTTTAAAGATGCTACGGGTTCTTCTTTGATGGTGCGGGCCAGTACAACTTTGCCGTTGGCTGCGATTGCAGCGGCTAAAATATCATCTTTCGGACTTGGATCGAGGAAAAGAATGTCAAAACCAACTGCTGTAGGGGGAGATTTTTTCAGTGCTTCTAGCAGTTGGGCGTAGCGGTTGCGAGGCCAAGGAAATTGACCGTATTCCTCCAAGGAATGCGGTTCGATCGCAATTACCGCAATTCTCGAATCCCATCCGGGATTTGGCAAAATTCCCGATTCTCGAATTTGAAATAGGGTTTTGTATCCCAAATATTCAAGGGGTTTCCACATTCCCACTTGCAGCATGGCGACCGACATTATACCTACTACAGCCCCTGTCATCCAAGGAGGATTTGTGATTATATATTGCCGCAGGCCGAGCAGTTGATTTTGTTTGAGATAATCAATCCATTCTTTGAACTTCATGCAATTAATTTGAGGCAATAATTGACATTCGAGTCATAGCTTCGAGAGGAGTTAGAGTCATGAAGTTTTACAACACTGTAAGGGCGAGGGGTTGGCGCAAAATTTCTTTATTTTGACTACCGAGAGTCACCGCGAAATGCTTCGCACTTACACAAAATAATCAACCCAGATAGGACTTAGGATCTAATTCACTTTCTCAGAGACTGCCCGCCTACATTACTCGCGACGATAGGTTGTTTAGCGAACTGCGAAGCTGTAATGCCTTTCTGTGACTGACGGGCCTCGCACTACGATTTTGAGGCGGCGGCTTGGAGGTAAAATTCCTTGGATCTTGAAGTTGCCCTTTTGATCGATCTTAATCTCTTCCTTGTTGACATAAACTGTGTCGATCGGGTTAATTTGACCGCTGAGGCGATAGATATTGCCACTGAGTCTCCCCAAACTGCGGACTTTGAGTTGAGCTAGGCGAGGGCTCGCTGAGGGGGCCACGGGCGAGGTTTGAGAGAAAATAGTCGTGGCGTTGCCGCCGTTGACAACTACTTCTGAGTCGGTGCTGCTGGATACTGCGACTGCACCTTCAATAGTTTCGACTGCGGTTTTGCCCTCGCCGACGCTGACGCCAAAGGAGGTGCCGCGAACTCCGGCAACGCCTTCTGGGGTTTCAACCCTGACTGGGGCGGTTTTGGCAGAACGGGTTTTTTGGGCAATTTGACTAGATTTGCCGAGTCCGCTGAAGGTATTGAGGGCGACTATTTGGTTTGGGGGGATAATTGTTGAGGTGTTGGCTGCGGGAGTTGTCGCAGCAGTTTTGCCGATCGACAACCTGACTCGCCCCCTGCTGACAAAAATCGCTGTGTCTTTTTCGCCACCTGCACTGCTTGACAAATTGGATATTCTGACTGCGGTTTTTTCGGCAACTTCCACGACGCCGATGTTGTTGTCGATGCCTAAACGGGCTGTGGAATTGGGGCCGGTGATGATTTCGTCTCCGGGGGCGAGTAGCCGATCGCCCACAACCGCTGGCCGCCCTTTAAAGCTGACTGTACCGCGAATTTCTTCTATTTCGAGCGATCGCCCGGCCGCTGTTCCCTGGGCGTTTATCGTCTGTGCTGGGGATGGATTCGCCGCCACTGTTGCCGGATTTTTTGGAGATTGTGAGCCGGTGGGCAGTGCTGGCTGTCGATCGACCGAGACAATTTTAGTAGGGTTCGACTGCTGTTTGGGGGATGGAGAGAGCGGACTGGCGATCGTCCCACGAAAGGGCAGCAGACAGGTGAACATAGCTAAGGACAAACTTAGGAGCGGAATTTTGGTCGATCGTCCACAGGTAAAAATTTTATTCATAATTTCAATTTTGTCATATTGAAGTTTCTAGACTTCCTTTCCTGTATCAGACACCCTAAATCCGGCAATCGTTTTATTTTTTATGCCGTAACACAGCAGCAAAAATAAACTTTATCAGCCTGAAAGCTTAGCATTAAAACTTCTTTTTTGGATCAGATTTTAGTAAACTGTTACAACATGGCACTTTACTAAAATCTGACCTTCGGGAAATTTGGCAAACCAGACTCAAAGTCCTTTAAAGCATGAAATTTCGCCGTTGTCAACGTCAGACTGGGCAGACTTATATATAGCAAACATAAAATTAATTACTGCTTTTGAATGTCTTTTGGCTTCTGCCTGAAGGATGACTAATTGGGGAGAAATCGTGTAGTTGTGCCAATTAATAAAAAACTTCTTTTTGCGAATCAATAAAAAATAATTATCTAAGTGGTGAACAGCCTCTGCCAGTGGAGCTTGCCGCTGTGGAACATTATGAAGCAAACCCAAGCGAATCAGGATAGACGATCGACCAACTCCGACTAGAATACCGTCTTTTAGGGAAAGTTGGTGGAAATTCCGATGGAAAATCATAGCGAGCGATCGCCTGGTGGTGTTGCTGTTGAGAAGTAGACGCCAAACTGTAAAATGGACGGTTGTATATAGGTTATATAGAGCAGGAGAACAATTTCCGTGGCAATAGAAGTAGGTCAGAGAGTGAAGGTGCGCCGTCTCAGAGATCGGATACCTGCAAATATAGTGGGCAAGATAAAGGAGAATCCAGTAGGCACTGTTGACGGATTCAGAATGGTTGACGGTAGCGGAGTAGGCGTGGTTGTCAAGTTTGACGGTTTTGCGACTTGGTTTTTTGAAGATGAGCTAGAACCCGTTTAGCAGATGTTGAAGGAAGAAGGAAGAAGGAAGAAGGAAGAAGGAAGAAGGAAGAAGGAAGAGGAAAAATTTTCCCAATTCTTCCCCTCTCCCACTCACCGACTCTCTCACTCTCCTCTTCCTCCACTCTCCCCCCTCCCCCACTCTGGCTGAAGGTTGCGCTTAAATGTTAAAGAGTAAGCTTTGGCAGTGAGAACAGAAAATGGCTTTGATTTTGACATTTTTGGGCAAAGGCGGCACTGGCCGCAGTACGATCGCGATCGCAACAGCTAAAAAATATGCGGCTCAAGGCAAGCGAGTTCTGCTACTCGGCCAAGATCCGGGCCCTGCATTGGGCATTCTGCTAGGGGTTCCCCTGACTCTCACCCCCCAGGAAATCGCCCCCAACCTCAAAGCAGTTCAGGTGCAAAGCGCGCCGCTGCTAGAACGCAGGTGGGACGAAGTTAAACAACTAGAAGCTCAATATGTCCGCACTCCGTTTTTCAAGCAGATTTACGGTCAAGAATTAGGAGTGTTACCGGGAATGGACAGCGCGCTGGCGTTGAACGAACTTCGGGAATACGACGACAGCAAACAATACGATGTAATTGTTTATGATGGCAGCGGCGGCATGGATACGCTGCGGATGCTGGGAATGCCGGAAATTCTGAGTTGGTACATCCGCCGCTTCCGCCAAGCTTTGGTAGATTCGGATTTGGGTAAAGCTTTGTCGCCTTTTATTCAACCGGTTGTCAGTACCGTGTTGACTGTGGATATGTCGGGGGACAATGCTTTTCAATCTACGAAGCAAGTGGATAATCTTTTGGATAAGGGTAAGGAAGCGCTGGCCGATCCAAACCGCACGGCGGCTTATTTGGTTACTACTGGAGATGCAAGTGCGATCGCAACTGCCCGCTATCTTTGGGGAAGTTCTCAACAAGTTGGCTTGACTGTGGGCGGTGTCATTGTCAATCAAGGATCGGTTACAGAAGCTATTACTGCCGATTTTGAGCCTTTGACGGCTGTTTCGGTTCCGGCGCACAGTGACAATAACTGGCAGCCGCTAATTGATGCTTTGCCAGATTTTTCTGAGGCGGCAAAAGCTCCTAAACCGATTAACATAAACATTGCACAGCGTCTAGTTAGTTTGTTTTTGCCTGGGTTTGACAAGAAAGAAATTAAATTGATTCAATCCGGGCCGGAAGTGACGATCGAAGCGGGCGATCAGCGGCGCAATATTTTGCTGCCTCCAGCGCTAACTGGGAAATCTGTTACTGGTGCTAAGTTCCAAAACGGTTACTTGATTGTTTCTTTTTAACAGTTAAGTTGTAGGAATTTTGAGTGCAGCTTGGGAACGGGCAAGATGCCCGTTCCACATTTTTAGGAAAAATATTTAGAAGTTTAGGCTTGCATTGCCAGCATTCGCTCTCATCTCTTAAAATTATTTGCGTTATCTGCCTTACATCTGCGGTTTTTGTATCAATCAAAGATTTATGCAATAAGTCTTTTAAGCAGATGAAGCCGCCCGTAAAAGGTGGTCGGGAATACGATCGCGGTTCGTCTACAATAAAATAAATTCATTAGCCAATTTGGGGAAACAGCAATGGTTACACAACTGCAATCTCCCGACAAATCAAATATCATCTACCCCGACGACAACGGCGAACCAATGTCAGACAATACTGAGCAATTTAGATTAATCGTTTGGATTAAGGAAAACTTAGAACTGTTATTTGGTAACGTTGCTAATGTTTTCGTAGCAGGAAACTTGCTATGGTATCCGGTAGAAGGAAATAACAAAATTTCCCAAGCACCGGATGCAATGGTAGTTTTCGGTAGACCAAAAGGATATCGAGGTTCTTACCAACAGTGGCATGAAGATAATATTGCGCCGCAAGTGCTGTTTGAAATTTGGTCGCCGGGAAATCGCCTCACTCCGATGATTCAAAAATTCAAATTTTACGAACGCTACGGGGTGGAAGAATACTATTTATTCGACCCGCAAACATTAGAATTGACAGGATGGCAGCGGGTTGAAGAAGAGTTAGAGACGATCGAACAAATGGACGGTTGGATTAGTCCCAGACTGGCGGTGCGCTTTGGATTGTCTGAAACCGGACTCGAAATGTTCGGGCCGTCGGGAGAACCGTTTGTGAGTTTTGTGGAACTCGCTCAACTGCGGCAGCAGGCGGAAGCACGGGCTCAGGAAGCAGAAACTTTGCTGGAACAAGAACGATCGCGATCGCAAGCTTTAGAATCAAGACTCCGAGAAATGGGAATCGACCCCAATGAATTGTAATTGCAACTCCTACAAAAACCCGGTTTCTTGAAGAACAGCAGTTATATCCTACTGTGCGAGAAACCGGCTTTTTCAAGACAATTACCTAACTTTTACCGTTACCGTTTCCATTGCCGCCAGTCGTTAGCAAAACCCGCTTAGCTAAAGGTTCCGGCACTTCTTGCAATCGATCGAACTCCCAATTAAAAAATCCGACTCCCATTGTCTGCGATCGCAATTCTACGATCAAATTCTGCATTTCTGCGATCGGCAAATAAGCAGAAACTGCATCCCATCCCTTCCAGTCTTTTTTACCTTCGTAGCCGAGAATTTGGCCGCGGTGTCCGCTGACCAACTGCAACACCTTTGATGTACACTCGTTCGGAGCGCAAATTTCCACTTTGGCGATCGGCTCCAGCAATGCCGGTTCGCACTTCGCCATTCCCTCCTGCATCGCCAAACGCGCCGCTTGCTTGAAAGCTTGTTCGGAACTGTCCACAGAATGGTAAGAACCGTTCGTCAGCGTCACCACTACGTCTACCACGGGGAAACCCAGCGGGCCGCGATCCAAATACTCGCGCACTCCCACTTCCACGCCGGGAATGTACTGTTTTGGGACGACGCCGCCGACTATTTTGTCGGTAAACGTGAAACCTTCTCCGCGAGGCTGCGGTTGAATGTCGAGGTACACGTCGCCAAACTGCCCGTGTCCGCCGCTTTGGTGTTTGTAGCGCCCGTGGATGGAAGATGCTGGTTTGCGGATGGTTTCTTTGTACGGCACTTGCGGTAAGTGAGTTACCATCGGCAAATTATACTTGCGGCGCAACCTGTCTAAGGCTACTTTCAGGTGGATTTCGCCTTGACCCCAAAGTATAATTTCGTGAGTGTCGCCATGCTGTTCCCAGACTAAAGATGGGTCTTCTTCTAGCAATTTAGCTAAAGCCGAGCTCAGCTTAACTTCATCGTTGCGCTTTTCTGGGACGATCGCCAGTGCGTAGACAGGCGGGATGATTTCGGCTTTTGGCAATTCGGACGATCGGTCTAGCGCCAGCGTATCGCCTGTTTTCACGCCTTCTAGCCTTCCCAAAGCCACAATTTCCCCGGCGCTGACAGACTGCAAACTTTGCGTTTGCTGGCCGGTCAAGCGGTACAAACCGTTAACTCGAACGCCGTTCAAAATTGCTCCGTCTGCCAGCGTCCCCCGCCACATTCTCACTAACGATAGTTTACCTCCCTGCGGCGTGTAATAGGTTTTGAGGATTTGAGCCAGAACTTTGTTTTCACTTTGTATAATGCCGCGGCGATCGGCTGTAGTTTCCGGTGTCGGCGCTTCCCTCAGCAAAGCTTCCAGCAGAGGCCGCACGCCGAAATCTTGTTCGGCGATGCCGATGAATACTGGCACAATTAAATCTGCGCCTAATTCCATCTTTAAATCGCGGGTAATTTCTTCGGCGTCGGGATTGATTTCTTCGAGCAATTCTTCGAGTAAATGGTCGTCAAAATTCGCCAATTCTTCGAGCATTTGCTGCCGCGCTGCGCTTTCTTGTGCTTTGAGGTGTTCTGGAAGCGGGACGGGATCTGCGGCGGCGCCCGGATGGTAGTGGTAAGCTTGTTCGGTTACTAAGTCGATAAAACCGATGATTTGTTCGTTTTTGCCGATCGGATATTGGTGAGGTACGATCGGTCTGCTGGAAACGGATTTGAGCGCGTCGATCACCTCGGTGAAGTTGCTGCCGCAAGCAGTTTCGTCTGTGCAAGCGCGATCGATCTTGTTGATGAAAACTAGGTGGGGAATTTCCCAATCGTCGAGGAATTTGAACAGGGGTGCGAGGGTTAAAGTGCGATCGGCAACGGGTTCGCAAACAATTATCGCCGCATCCACACCAATCAGCGCATTGTAAGTTTCTTGGGCAAATTCGATCGAGCCCGGACAGTCGAGAAATGTGAAGCGGACGCCTTGATATTCAGCGGTGGCGGCGTTTACTTCTACGCTCATTTGGCGATCGCGCGCTTCCGGCGAACTATCACCTATTGTGTTGCCATCTTTGACATTTCCTTTGCGGGTAATTGTCCCTGTCACCGACAGCAAACTTTCGAGCAGTGCGGTTTTACCGCTTAAATAAGGGCCAACAATTGCAACGTTCCGCGTGGCCCCAATGACTTTTTCGTTCATAATAGCCTCCAGCACAAAACTTGTTTTCTATTGCTCTTGGTGCAATCAGTTCTATACCATTTTCTAGACTTTTTCTAGGTTAATTTTTATTGCAGTTTCGAGCAATTTCTGATTTTGGTATGATTCTATACTTTTGACGCTAGCTTATTTTGAGTGACCCAAACACAAATTGTAGTTTTTCTTAATATTTTTTTGAATTTTTAACCGCAGATGAAGGCAGATTAACGCAGATTAACGCAGATAAGAGTCTCGTTCCCAGGCTCTGCCTGAGAACGTATTTCTAGAGGCTCTGCCTCGATTTTAGCGGTTTTTGGTGTCTAATTTCTCAGGAGGCGCAAACCGCTTAAGGTTACTATTACCGTAGAGCCTTCGTGACCGATGACGCCGAAAGGCATGGTGATATTTGCGAAAAAATTAGCTGCCAACAACAGGACTATGCAACTGAGTGCAAAAATAATGTTTTGTTTGACAACTTTTTGAGCGCGGCGGCCTAAACTAATTGCTTTAGCTAGTTGCTCTAACTTATCTGCCATTAATACGATATCAGCAGTTTCTAAAGCAACATCGCTGCCGGAAATTCCCATCGCAATGCCGACGGAAGCTTGAGCGAGGGCGGGGGCGTCGTTGATGCCGTCTCCTACCATTGCTACAGTTTGATACTGGGTTTGCAGTTGTTTGATTGCCTGCACTTTGTCGAATGGCAAAAGTTCGGCGTACACTTCTTTGATGCCTAATTGACGGGCGATGTGTTGAGCTGTTTGCTCGTTGTCGCCGGTCAGCATAATTATATGTTCTACGCCTAATTTTTGCAAGCATTTTACCGTTGCTGCTGCTTCGGGGCGGAGGGTATCTGCTACTGCGATGATTCCCAAAAGCTGAGCGCCCTTTGCCACCCAAACAACGGTTTTACCTTCGGCTTGCAACTGCTGGCTGATTTGAGCTAATTCGGAAGTTGCTTCGACAAATTCTGCTTTACCAATGGCTATGATTTGATTGTTGACTTTGCCGACAATTCCTTGACCGATTTTTGCTTGTACATCGGTAGCGGTTGGCAATTGTAACTGTTGCTGCTGGGCGGCGCTGACAATTGAAGAGGCGATCGCGTGTTCGGAATGAGCTTCTAGGGCAGCAGCCAATTGCAGAACTTCTGTTTCAGTATATCCGGCTGCTGGTACAATTTGGATAACTTCAGGTTTTCCCGTGGTGAGAGTTCCGGTTTTGTCAAAGGCGATCGCCCTGACTTTACCAATCATCTCTAATTGCGCGCCACTTTTAAACAAAATTCCCTGTCTCGCCCCGTTAGCAATTCCCGAAAGCAGCGCCGGCATAATCGAAGCCATCAGCGCGCAGGGGGAGGCGACTACTAGGAAAATCAGCGCCCGATAGATTGTCTCTTCCCAATTCCAGCCTAAAATAAAGGGCGGCAAAGTTGCCAGAAGCAAGCCTAAACCGACAATTAATTTGGCATAACCGCGCTCGAATTTTTCCACAAACATTTGAGAAGGCGGCGCTGCTGTTTGCGCTTCTTGAACCAGCCGAATCACTCGCTGAATCAAGCTGCTTTCTGGAGTTTTATGAACTTCGAGTTTTAGCGCGCCGACACCATTAATTGTACCTGCATAGACTTCATCGCCGCTGGTTTTCTCTACGGGCATCGACTCGCCGGTAATCGAGGCTTGGTCGATCGCACTGTAGCCTTCAATAATTATCGCATCTGTGGGGATGATTTCTCCGGGCTTGACTAAAATGTAATCGCCAATTTCCAATTTGTCGATCGCAACTTCCCGTTCCCCGCCGTACATTACCACCCTAGCAGTATCCGCAGTCAAACTCATCAAACTGCGGATGCTGCGTTCAGTCCGCTGCATAGCATAACCTTCCAGCGCGCCGCTAATTGCAAAGATTAAAATCAACACCGCACCGTCAACAATTAAATGATATTCTTGCCGCCACAGCCCCAAACCTGCCGCGCCCAAAGCAGCAACAATCATTAACAAATCTACATCTAATTCGCGTTCTTGAAAAAGCGTAGTTAAGCCTTCGCGGGTGCTGGAATAGCCGCCGATAACATAAGCTGCGGGTAAGATGAACACAGCTACACCCAGCCAGCCGAATTGCAGCGCTAGCGAACCCAAGATTACTAGAATTCCGCACAGGGCCGCAGTCACAGCATCTGGATGTTCTTCGGCTAACTGGGAGAAGCGAGAAATTGAGAGGGAATTGGGAGTCATGGGGGAAATTTGATTTGGTAGAATGACTCCTGTAGCCTAAACCTTGACATTAATGTCAATGTCAAGAGTAAAACTAAAATAAATTACAAAACTCGCCCCTCGTTGAGTCGCAGAGTCCGACATTCCGACAGGGAATGAATTCCCTGTCTCATAGCGCAAGTCCTCTGAAAGAGGACTGAAGATAGCTGAGAATTGAATTTAATGTTTTAGTCGGTTTTAACCGACTTCTGCTATGAGACGGGGAATTGATTCCCCGGCGGACTCTGGGTGAATTCGAGAATCAAATATACAATCAAAATCCCAAAATCCAATGCAATAAGAATAGTTGAGTCCCAGAGTCCGACAGGGAATGAATTCCCTGTCTCATAGCGCAAGTCCTCTGAAAGAGGACTCAAGAGAGTTGAGAATTGAATTTGAAGATGGCTGAGAATTGAATTTAATGTTTCAGTCGGTTTTAACCGACTTCTGCTATGAGACGGGGATTTCAATCCCCGGCGGACTGTGGGTGAATGCGTGGGAATTCATTCACTCCTAGGACTCTGGGTGAATTCGAGAATCAAATATACAATCAAAATCCCAAAATCCCATGCAACAATACCTAACAATCAAACAACTTACTGAAGCGGTAAAAGGCGCTATTACGCCTCGGATGGTGCGGCATTATCACGCTTTGGGGCTGCTATCTCCGGCTGTGCGATCGACCTCTAACTACAGATTGTATACCCGCAGCGATGTGCAAAGACTGCAAAGAATAGTCGCACTCAAGCAGCAAGGCTTTCAACTGTCTCACATCCGGAAACTGTTAGAAACTGATGCGGATGCTTCCCCAGACGCGCTGATGGCGACTCTGCAACGGCAATATCTGTCGGTTATTCAGCAAATTGTTCGCCTCAGAGAAACGGCTTCGGCGCTGGAAGGATTGCTGGGACGGGATATTTCCTGTCAAGCGGTGCAAGCGGACGCCCTGGCGCAATTAAGGCTGTTGCAGGCGGAAACTGAGGGGGGGTTGGATGAGTTGGAACAACTTTGGGAGGGTTGGGATGCGGGGGCGCACACTCACCCGGAAGATTTTGGGGAGTCGTTGCAGCATTTGTTGCCGGATTTGACTGATCGCTCGGAAATTGAGGTAGACTTGCTCTCTAAACTGGTGTTAGCCTGCGGAGATTGTTCGCTGCTGCCGTTTGTGAAGTTGAGCACAACGGCGATTAAATCGGCGCGGGAAGCTTTGAAAAATCAGTGTCAAATTGTGGCTGATGTGCCGCCTGTTTTTGCGGCTTTGGATGGGACTAGATTGGCGCATTTGGGAACAAGTATTGCAACTTTAATTGATGATCCGCACATCAATGCTGCGGCGGAAGCGGAACAGGAATTCTGGCAGCATGGTGAGTGGTTTGATAAGTTGTTGAAACTGGAAAAGGGATGTATATTGGTGATAGGATATGCGCCGTCTGTGCTGATGGCGGTGTGCGAGGCGATCGAGAACGGGGAACTGCAACCGGCTTTGGTGATTGGAATGCCGATCGGTTTTAGTCATTCTCCGGTGGCGAAACGGCGGTTAGTGCGATCGGGCGTTGCTTATATTACGACTGTGGGAACTTTTGGCGGCGGGTTGTTGGCGGCGGTTGCTTTGAATGCTTTGGTTGAGTCTTTGATTGAAAAGCCGAATTGTCATTGTCATCTCAATTGAAATACTTACCGTGCTAAAGCAGCGGTGATTTTTGACGCTTCATCGGGTCTTGCTACCGAAGTAGTCTTACAGTCCCTCAGCGCCCCTTTAGAGTCGTGGCGATTCCCCATCCCGACTTGCTCTATATTTCTAGCAGCATTTTCGTCTCTGTCTTGTTCAGTGCCACAACTGGGACAAAGCACTGAGCGAATAGACAAATCGATTTTACCCCATTTAAACTCACAATCTGAGCAGACTTGGCTAGTAGGTTCCCAGCGACTGATGACCTGAAACTCTCTGCCAAATTTTTCGGATTTAGCCTCGCACAAAGTCCTGAATTCTCTCCATCCTTGCTGGCTAATCGCTCTCGAAAGTTTCCGATTCTTGACCAGGCCCGACACATTTAAATCTTCCAAAACTATCACTTGGTTTTCGTTGACTATTTTGGTTGACAATTTGTGTAGAAAATCTTTGCGGGTATCGGCAATTTGATTGTGCAACTTCGCAATCTTAATGCGGGTTAGATTTCTTCTCCTAGAATCTTTTGGTTGACGGGCTAATTTACGTTGCAGTTTACGAATTTTCCGGTCTAGCTTTTTATAGTTGGGACTTTCGGCTTTCTCGCCGTTGCTCATCACTGCAAAGGTTTTTATCCCTAAATCAATCCCGACACTTGAATTCTTAGCCTCAGTTTGAATTGATTCAATCTCTACAACAAAACTCAAAAAATAACGGTTTGCACAGTCCTTAATTACTGTGACAGAACTAGGTTCCGACGGTAATTCTCTTGACCAGACTGGGTTGACAATCCCAATCTTAGCTAAGTATACACCTCCGTTCTCCTTCATTGAGAATCCACGGCGGGTAAGTCTTGCCGATTGGCTGCTAGTTCTTTTTTTGAACTTAGGATACCCAACTTTACGTCCTTTTCTATTTCCTTTACAGGAGTCGAAAAAGTTCTTGAAAGCGATTTCTAAATCAGCCACCGACTGCTGCAAGGGAACACATGACACATTCTCCAGCCAAGCTCTTTCGGTTGTCCGTTTTGCCTGAGTAATTACTATCTTCTGAAGTTCGGTCGATTTGGGCTTCTTTTCAGACTGTTTGCAGAGCGCAAGAGCATCGTTCCAGACTACACGAACGCAGCCAAACAACTGAGCCAATCTCTGCTGCTGTTGGTCTGTCGGATAGATTCTGTACTGATACCTTGCTTTCATTATTTTTTGTTGCTTGAATTACTCTATCATACCATGTATTGTTGATACAACCCTTGAAAGATTGAAGAGAATTAAATCCGTCCTAGAAGGACGGGGCTTCAGCCCTCCGCTACGCTCCGCCCAGTTCTTTGGTGAAAATGGGATTTAGGTTTATGGTGGCTTAATTTGTATTTTGCTGCTTCATATCAATTCCGGGTGCGCCGGAATGATATCAAATCCCCGCTTCATCGTCCGTCCTGGTAAAGTCGAGTCAAGCTGCCAACAAATATCAGCGCAATTTTCAGTTTTTCGACTCACAATCAACAGTCATGTCTGAGTGCAAGCGGAAATGATATCATACCGGATTTAGTTTCAATGTTTGATAGGGATTTAGGTTTTTTGCAGCGCGCTTGGACTTTGTTTCAATCCCTGATAGGGATTTAGGGTTTTTCCCGCTACATTGTCCTAGGCGAAAGCCTTCTAATAAAGGGTTTCAAGGCTTAGATCGGGAAATAGGGTTTTTCCGGCCTACCATTTTTATATTTATTGACTGATTGCAAGTGATAGCAGTTTCAATCCCTGATAGGGTTTTAGGGTTTTTCCGGCTTTCTCCGACCCCGTAGCCTCCTGCCACAATGCGGTTTCAATCCCTGATAGGGTTTTAGGGTTTTTCCGGCCTTCTACACCACATCTCATGTGGCGTTTAACGAGCGGTTTCAATCCCTGATAGGGTTTTAGGGTTTTTCCGGTGGCTCCGGATGGGGGCGCGATGGAGCGATTCCGGGTTTCAATCCCTGATAGGGTTTTAGGGTTTTTCCGGTGCTAAACCTGATATCACCTACGATGATTGGCTTGTTTCAATCCCTGATAGGGTTTTAGGGTTTTTCCGGTTTTAACGGATATGCTTTTAACATCTTCAGAGGTACAGAGTTTCAATCCCTGATAGGGTTTTAGGGTTTTTCCGGTGTCCTCTGGCGATGGCGATTATTATGGATATCTGAAGTTTCAATCCCTGATAGGGTTTTAGGGTTTTTCCGGCCTGTATGCTACCTACAAGACACTTTGCCAATATGTTTCAATCCCTGATAGGGTTTTAGGGTTTTTGCGGCCGCCCGTTCCAGAAGCTTTGCTGTATTTAGTTTTCAACGTTCAGTTGCGTGAATCTAAAACAAAAGTACCATTTCAGCCTTCGACTTGTCAATACCCAAATTTTCATACAGCCATAAAACCCTTATCCTGCATAGATTTCAGCGATTGCGGCTACCCTTTTATTGGTTAAAGTGCCTCTAACCCTTACAGGCTCTACATTATAGCCCCCAAATTTAACACCTCGATTTTTACACCTACCCATTCACGCATTTTCAACCCAAAAAAACACATCAACCCGATCACCACTTCCCCAAAGCCCCCCAAACAGTACCCGAAACCACCCCCCAAATCGCCCCCAAACCAGACCCCACGATCGCCCCCGCCACAGGCCCCAATTCCACCGGCACCCCAGCGCTGACAGCCGGAAACATCGCAGACACCCCCGCCCCCAACACAGCACCCGCAAAAGTCCCCAAAAAACTGCCCCAAATAGCCCCCAAAAACCCACCATTTACACCCGAAGGCTGAAACGAAATCGGCAACTTCGGCGCAAACCCGCAAAAACCCAACAAACCCCCAGAAACCACACCCCCAACCGAACCCACACCAGCCGCCACGATCGCCACACCCAGCAACAAACCCGCAAACTCATTCACCGGCCGCATCTGGCCACCGTACTGCTGCCAAACCACCAGCCCAGCCCCCAAAAAAACACCAGCCAGAGTCCCCACAAACGAGCCCCAGACAGCCCCCAAATACCCTCCCCGCCGGCCCCATACCCTCCCCATCGGCAGCGCCAGAGGAGGCCGAAAAGTTGCCCAAACACAGCCCCAGACAGCACCAACCCCCGCCCCAGCCAAAATCCTCTCCCCGATTCCCGGAGTGCTATTAATCGCGCCAAACACCGCACCGCCGATCGCCGCCAACAAAAAACCGCCCCAAGCCGCCCCCACCAAAACTCCGCCCCACTTCCGCCAAATCTGATTCGGCGGCAAAGTAAAAACGCCCCACATCATCCCAAAAAAACAGCCCCAAATCGTACCAACAAAAATCGCCCCCAAAATAGCGCCGCCGCCCTCAGCTATTGCCGAATAAATCCCCCCGATCGCCGCCAAACACAAACTGCCCCAAACACCTCCCCAAGCAGCATCCTGAAAAATGCGCTCAAACTTGCCCACGGGAATCTGAGGCGCAGGAGTCCGACTCCGAGACATCGGCATCGGTAGCAACGGCACTGCGTAGTGGCCGAGGGGGCGTGGCAGCCCCGTGGCGGGCTGTTGTCGGCGCACTGCGGGTGGGTTCACGACAGGCGGTGGTTGGGGCTTTTTACGCTTGCTTTTCGCGGGCTGCAAGTGCAATCCGTTGCTGACTGCTTGCCGCGAAGGAAAAGGATCGCGGCCTTTGAGGAATTTTGCCCGATCGCACCAAGGGCACCGATTCAGATGATTTCCGTATTTATGCTGACTATTTTTGCTGCAAGTAACTAAAGCATCTTCCGCTTCCCGAATCGCATTCACCCAAGTTTTCGCATCCGGGCGCGCCAAAGGATTGCCGTGCCCTTCCTCAAAACAGCGGATAAACAGTTGCCGCAGTCGCGGATGCAGCATCTCAAAAGGAGGCGCAGCCGGCATCGGGCGGTAGGGAATCCGCTTCGTACCTGTAGGGAAATGGCCCGATCGAATTCTCGCTTCCAAAGACGGCGGTTCATCGCTACCGAGATAAACTCCCGAAAACGGGTGCGTACCTTCCATCAGCAATTGAAAAATTAATACCGCTAAACCGAACAAATCGTGCTCTGGAGCTCGATCGATATCGCGGAAAGTCTGCCCCTGCAACTCCGGCGGCGTAAACTCCGGTTTCCCCACGGGACACCGATAAACGTAACCCGTATAAGGATCACGCACTTGAAACGAATCGGTGTCTACCAGCGTTACCAACGCCGTATCAGTCACGAGAATATTCGACTCGTTTACGTCGCCGATGACGTAACCCCTGATGTGGAGGGCGTTGACAGCCGAGGCGAGATTTCGGGCGGTACGGTGGAGGTAAAGATAGCTAAATAGGGGTTTTTGTTCGCGCCTAGTTTTGGGAGTGTAGAAAGTGTGTACCGGCATCACTTTGTTGACGTGCGGCATCACAAAACCGACGATTTTTTCTCGCCCGCCGACAGTATGCAGCAAATCGATCGGCCAAGCAATGGAAGCGTGCCCGGGTTCCGCGATCGGCGCATCCGGCGGCATACTGAACATGACTGTGAGTTTGTCGCCGTCTTCGTCTGTCGGTTTGTGGTAGATTTTTGCTACAAGGGACGAGTCTTGGGCGATCGGGTAGATGCGACCTTCACCCCCACTGGCGATCGCGGTTTTGGTGTCGATCGCAATCAGTTGTCCGCTAAATTGGCGCTGCAACTGCATAGAATTCCGTTATGGGATACAGGATTTGGAAGCCATCACTCAATAAATTTGACTTGCCCATTAAATCTTACCTTTGTTATGACTTAGGCACCGGTGAGGAGAAACCGGGTTTTTCACCAAAAGAGGCGTTGCAGCCCGCAGATTCGGTAAAAAACCCGGTTTCTTGGGTCGGAGTGGGTAAGCCCTGTTTCCATTAGTGGGATGGGCGTCCCGCCCGTCCATCCATCACTAGGATGGGCATCCCGCCCGTCCCCGCTATCAAAATTAGATGTGAACCAGCTTCAAATCCACCGACAATAACAACATTTTATCCTCAATTTTTTGTCTGACGGCCGGTGTCACCTGACAATTATCGCTGTTGAGGCATTCCACCAGCAAATTGTGGGCATAGTAATACTGTTTCAGCAAAGTTTTCTGTTGGGGGCGGAAGTCTCGATTGTAGCCGATCGCAGTTTTGAATTTTGCCAGCCAACAGCTACCGCACTCTTTGCGCCACTTTTTCCAGTTTTGCAAATCAGGCATCTCCGTCTGAAATTGTGCCAGCAGTTGTTTAAGTTCTGGTTCAATATCCAGCGCCCAAATGCCAACCAAGATACCCGCCAGATCATTATTAAAAGCCAATTTCAGAGACTCGTTAACATCAGCAAATTCTACATTTTTCCCAGCCTTTGCCAAACAATTCCGAAACTTGCTAACTTTCGATCTATCAAACTTCAGACTCGGATCGAGCACGCGAGTCAAAGCCAAATCGAGGACGCAAACTAAGGCAACATAAAAAGCGCGAATTTCCGCAGGTTTAAAATTCCTTTGCACTAACTGAGACTTGTGATTTGCCCAAATTAGCAACTGCTGCAAAGTTTCATCTTTAGCCACCATACTGTCTAATTTTTGTTGCATCAGCAGCAAAAGTTCGTCAGCAGGTTGCAAAATGCTGACAACTCTCACAAATTCATTTTTCCACTTTTTGTCTGTAATTCGGCTGACCAATTCTGGCAGGGATTCCGGGTTCGCACTGTCAATCACATATTCTGGTTGAGTTTCGCTTTCCTCTAGCAGTTCGTCAACTGCGCTTTTGATAAAGTTATCCACCAACCAGTCGCGGGTACGCGAGAAATTGCTCTCCAACTCTAGGTAATGGCTGCCTAATTTTGCCTTAAAGTCTTTGGGAAAAATCTCTTTGGCGACTAACATATTTTTCCAGCGAGTTAGCTGGCTGGCGTTGCGTTCGGGAAAGCGGTGATACAAATAGTCGATCGCGATCGCGTCTAGAATATCCGCACCCAGGATTTCCCGGCGTTTCACCTCGTTTTCTAGCGCCATTTCTCGCCGCCCAGTTAGATCCAGATCCTGGCTAACAGTTGGTTCAATCAACTGCTGAATCAGCCAGTTTCCACCATGAAAAAAATCGCGATTAAACTCCAAGTAAATCGCGCCAAACAAAGCTTCAAAAGTCTCCGAAAGCAATCTACTATACTCGCTTTCGTCTGTTTGTTTCCGATTCCAGACGCGCCAACCGAGTTGGTTTAATTTCAAATTTTGTGCAAGTTCCGCAAGTTTTTTCGGGTCTGATAAACGAGCTTTTAAAGTTGAGATAGCATCTGGATCGAGTTCTGGATATTCCCGGTACAGGTAATCGGTAACAACAGCACCGAAAATCGCTCCGCCTAAGAGTGACAGCCGTTTGTACTTAACCTCTTGCCAAGCGGGAGACTCCTCGGGGCAATCGGAATAATCGCTGGTATAGTAACGGCAATTCAAGGCGATTTCTAGCAGTTTTGTCTGCTGAAAGCTGGGAATGTTGATCGCTGCTTTGACTGCTTCAATATCTACATTATGTTTAATTCGCTCTAATTCTTCTTCACATTTACCCCACTTTTCCAACCAATCACCGCCCGCATCTTCCACATACAAATCTACAAAATCTACCCCGTGATTCATCCATTCATCCTGCATTTTTCTGGCAGCTTCCAGTTCTTCCCAGACTTTATGCAAGTTATTTTCAACGGTGTGTGTACCTTGTACTGTCATAGTATTTGATTTTGATGTAATTTGATTTTATTTCCAACAACTATACGGCGATTAAATCAAATCTCAATTCAATTTAGGCCGAGTGGCTAGTTATTTAACAAGATTGATTGCTGCGGTAAATCTTCCCTGCTTAGCCTTGGTATCAAGCACCTGTTGTCGCCGTCTGGCAGACCCCTCCCGGAACCAGAAAAGGGGAGGAAGAATCTTGCTCCGCCTTCCCTTTTGCGGGAAGCTGTCTGGGGACTAGGCTTTTGCCATTGTCGAAAATTGTGCAATATGTGAGTTAGTCAAATTTTTTTTTCACGGATTTTGGAGCAGTCGAACTATTCTCAGCAGCAGATATGCTTGATTTACGGGAACTTGAGGTAACGACCTGCGGGCAAATTATCACTATTATATAATGCAATGTTAACTAACTGGTTCAGAAAATTTGCATCGTTTTTATCATAACTTAAAAATAATCCTCTGTCAATCCCCCAATCTTGAAGAGTTTGTTGCCAATTCTGATATTTTTGTTCAGAGAATTCATCCGAAAGAGTTGTGACTTGAATGCAGAGGGGCTGTTGTTGGCGATTGCTAACGATCGAATCGGTTGCCATAGAAAGATCTGCAACATATCGATACAAAACAGTGCCTTGGCGATCGACAATTCGGGCTGCGATCGCACGAATGACGAGATCGTCAGCCGGATCGAATTTACCGGCTTTCAGTTTTTGTTTCCAGATGTAAAATTTGCGATCGTTTTCCCTCAGCCATTTAGGAAATAGATAGCTGTACCAATACCTTTCCCCCGGAGTCATTAACTCAAACGCGGCTTGCTGTTCTCTTTCCGAAGGTAGAGATTGAACTGCCAGCCAAACCTGAGAATCTCGGATAAGCTGCAGCAAAAAAGCCATCACAAATTTTTTAGCCGTTAGCGAACCGGGTTTAACATCTTTCACCCAGCGATTGATTTCATCCAATCTTCTCGCCAAACTCGGATCTATTGGATCTGCTGCGCTAATTAGGGAGTTGAGCTTATCCTTAATCTCTTGTGCTTGCAAACGACGACCTACTGTACAAACTAAAGCAAATTTGTTGACACCTCGATTTTATTATAGAACCGCACCAAATTTTCACCGCTGATGAGGTTGAACGCATTAGACTTGTTGCAAAATTCAGAATCGGAAATTTTTAATCCCAAATCAACGCCAATTCACGCAGATGGGTGTTGGCTTTGGCAAAATGTCTATCAAAATGTCTATTTTTAATTGTCCTGTGCCTCCGAACTCGAAAAAGTTGCTAACAATAATGTTAAGTCATCATCGGTGCGTTCGGAAACGCGGGGCGATCGCAAAAATGACTCTAACTGCTGTTTGGCATCTTCCTCTTCTTTCCACTCGGCAGAAAACCGAAACAAAGGCGCAAAAAACGGCTTGTGCGGCGTGCCTTCCGGGATTTTGAGAGCTAGCATTTGCAAGCCGTCGGAAAAAACGGCCAAGTGCCGCAGTTTTTCCCGCAGTACCTGAAATTGCGCTGTTTCTATCGCATTCGGCGAAATCAAAAATATAGTTTCGTTGATGTATTCGCCGCAGGGAGGTACAGTCAGGGCGATCGCATTTCCGGCACTGTCACCTGCTACCGCCGCACCGTCGCCGATTTGAGCAACTGCGATTAATTCTGGCGTAGCAACAACAGCAATTAAAGTGCAGGCTAAATCTCTCGCAGCCACTTCCCGCACAGCCGCTTCTGCTTCCACCTGCGCCCGCGCAACTTGCAGTGATGCTGTCAAGAATATCTGCCATTCATCGTCATTTTGAGGCAGCCTTTCCTGTTGCTGGCAAATCGTTTCGACAACCGCTTCGACAGCAATTTTTGCCCCAACTTCTGCGAGTGCTGCGGAGCCCGCACCGTCGGCAACCGCTGCCACTAAAACACCATTTGGCAAGAGACGCCAGCAATGGGCATCTTGACAGGGCTGCGATCTTTTTTCGTGGCTCGTACCTATCACCGATGCCGCTACAACTTGCCAATTAAAGGATGAATTCTGCATTAATAACTCTTTAACTCAAAACTTCGTAAATTCACAACTATGCAAAGTCTGGACGGGTTTATTTATCCCTAATTATGTAGGGCGATGCACACCACACCTTACTAATTATGTAGGGCGATGCACACCGCACCTTACCGCTTGTCACATACTAATGACCAATGACCAATGACTAATCACTAATGACTAAACAGTTCCCCATCCGGGTGGCGGCAGTGCTACTTGTTCATCAATTTTTGAGTGAGAAACTCTCTGCATACTAGCCGACAGCCAGATGAACATCTCTCTAAAGTCTAATCCTCTCAATTTTACAGGCGTGCGCTCGACTATTTGCGCCAGACGGGTGATATTAGCACCTTCCACTCCGACTGCAAAAAATGCCACGCGCTTGTTAGTTTCTTCCTCTTTAATCCGCTGTGCTGCTATTTCCACAACATCATCTGATTCGCCTTGAGGTTCGCCGTCGGTAATCATAAATACCCACGGGCGGTAATAGGTAATGCCGTTGTTGCGGTATTCGGATTTGCGGGCCGCAATGGTATCTAATGCTAGCTGAATGCCTGCGCCCATGTGGGTTTGTCCTTGAGCTGTCAGCAGTGGCGTCTCGAACTGGTCGGCAGTTACGAAGTCTTGCACGACTTTGATATGATTGTCAAATGAAATAATCGCGACTTCGACTCGCTTTTTAGCTAGTTCGTCTTTAATTAGGTCATTCCTAAAAATTTCCAGCCCCTCATTCAAGGCATCTATGGGTGCGCCTTGCATGGAGCCGGAGGTGTCCAGCAGGAGGACGCAGGGACAGCGCGGCTCTGGGTTTTCGGCAAATTCTACGGCTTCGTCTAGTCTCATGGTTCGGGGTTGACCTGGGAGTGGCTCTATTTCTAGGTTTGTTACTTTACTGTATCAAGTCAGTAACAAATTTAAGTGCAAATTGCTAGGGCGATCGCATTTTACCATTTACGTGAATCGATTTTTGATTTTTGATTTTATATTTTAGATTTGAGGATTGGATGTCTGCTGTCAAAAAAACAAATTTCTTCCTGCCTGTGGTAATATAGACTAATAATATTACTGCAAAATAAGGATAAATCTTATGATTGCAACAGTCACGCAAAAATTAACCTTTGACCAATTCCTTGTAGAATGTCCCGAAGATGGACTCTATGAACTGGTAAATGGAGAAATTGTAGAGAGGAATGCCACAAGAAATTATGGTGATGTTGCTAATTTCATGTTATTTGGCTTCAACGATGAAATCCGGCGACTAAGTTTTAATTATGTAGTCAACAATACCGCCGTTATCAAAACTGTAAGTAAAGCCGGCATCGAACAAGGGCGGAGACCGGATGTCAGTGTAATCGATCGCGATTTCTGGCCCTCGAACCGTTCGGCTTATGCTGCATTACGGGAACCAATTCAACTGGCAGTGGAAGTAACATCAACAAATTGGGAGGACGATTATATAGACAAATTGGACGAATATCGGCGCCTCGGAATACCTGAGTATTGGATTGTCGATTATTTAGCAATTGGCAGCAGAGAATTTCTGGGAAATCCCAAAGTTCCCACTGTATTTGTCCACCTTTTGGATGCAGAAGGCAACTATCAAAGAAGCGCGTTTAAAGGCAGCGAACCAATTGTGTCGCCGACTTTTCCCGAATTAACGCTGACAGCAGAAGAGGTGATGAATGTTTAACTTCGGTTAACCCAGCTAGCCCGACTATTCTCCATAAACAATCACTAAAAATATGAAATCTATTTCTGATAAAAAACTTTCTAATCAAAAAGCTATTAGTCCTTGGAGTTACAAACCTTGGTGGTGCCAGCCGTGGTCGATTCTTTTAACTGGTACTAGCCTGATTAGCGGTAGTTGGTTTTTATTAAAAACTGTTTGGATAACTGTTTTAGTCGCGATTCCTTTATTAGCTTGGATGGGTTTTTTCTTGTTAGTTTGGCCGAGGTTGATGCTGTCTAGCGGAGTTTTGGAGTCCGATGCAGATTAGGTTTTGGTGGCGCGCACCTTATGTTGAGGATAAGGTGCGCGGTCATTGGTGTCAACAAACACGTTAAACTCTCAGTCCGGCAGGGGTTTCAACAAGAACCTCCAAGCGAAAGTCCTCGCTATCAGGACTAATGAGTTCTTCAGTCCTCTTTGAGAGGACTTTCGCTATAAGACAGGGAATTCATTCCCTGGCGGACTGCCGGGTGAGCGGGAGGACTGGCGGACTAAAAGCCTAAGTTGACACTAATAGTGCGCGCTGCACACCCTAAACATAGGGTGTTTCGCAGTCTATGTTTGCGGGTAATAGTCTTGAATTGCTTTTACTTCCATCGGGTGGGATTTGAGCGATCGAATTCCCGCTGCTGTCGCTTTGGCACCGGCTATTGTCGTAATAATCGGGATTTTGTAAGTCAAAGCTGTGCGGCGGATAAAGATTCCGTCGGCTCGGGAGTCTTCGCCGGAAGGGGTGGTGATAATTAGTTGAATTTTCTCATTCTTGATCGAATCCAACAAATTCGGCCGCCCTTCGTGCAGTTTCAATTCCAAATCTACGTCTAAACCTTGCTCTCGCAAAACTTTGCGTGTGCCGTGAGTTGCGACTACTTTGAAACCCAATTCTAAGAATTCCTTGACAACTGGTACAACTGCTAGTTTGTCCCGATCGCGCATCGAAACCAACACAGTTCCCAACAGCGGCATCATTTGTCCGGCACCTAATTGAGCTTTGGCAAAGGCTTTACCAAAATCGGTGTCAATTCCCATGACTTCGCCGGTCGATCGCATTTCTGGCCCTAACAAGGTATCAGTTCCCGGGAACTTAGCAAAGGGCAATACAGCTTCTTTTACCGAAACATGAGTGGGTATAATCTCTTCAGTAAAACCCAAAGCTTCTAGAGTTTTGCCAGACATGACTCGCGACGCCATTTTGGCTAAGGGAACTCCGATCGCCTTGGACACAAAAGGCACTGTCCGAGAAGCGCGCGGATTAGCTTCCAAGATGAAAACTTGTTCCCCTTGAACAGCAAATTGAATATTCATCAACCCGATTACTTTCAGGGATTTTGCTAATTCAATAGTCCAGCGGCGGATTGTTGCCAAAGCTGCCTCAGAAAGCGTTTGGTAAGGGATAGAACAAGCAGAGTCGCCGGAGTGGATTCCCGCTTCCTCGATGTGTTCCATAATACCGCCGATCGTCACATTGCCAGTAACATCGGCGATCGCATCTACATCCACCTCGATCGCATTTTCCAAGAACTTATCAATTAAAATCGGATGATCGGGTTCTACCAGCACGGCATAGGTCATATAACGTTCCAATTCCGTATCGGAATAAACAATTTCCATTGCTCGCCCGCCTAACACGTAACTCGGCCGCACCACCACCGGATAACCGATCCGTTGAGCTACTATCAAAGCATCCTCAAAACTACGCGCTAGACCATTAGCAGCTTGCTGAATATCCAACTCCCGCAGAATCTTTTCAAAGCGCTCCCGGTCTTCAGCAGTATCAATGGAATCCGGCGAAGTTCCCCAGATTTTTGTTTGTACATCGGGGTGATTTTCGAGAGCTTTTTGTAAAGGAAGCGCCAATTTCAGCGGGGTTTGTCCGCCAAACTGAATAATTATTCCCTCGGGATTTTCGGCTTCGATGATGTTGAGAACATCTTCTTTTGTTAGCGGTTCAAAATACAGGCGATCGCTCGTATCATAATCCGTCGAAACCGTCTCCGGGTTCGAGTTGACCATAATTGTCTCAAAGCCGTCTTCTCCTAGGGAATAAGAAGCGTGACAGCAGCAGTAATCAAACTCAATTCCCTGTCCGATGCGGTTCGGCCCGCCACCTAAAATCATCACTTTTCGCTTGGTAGAAGGCAAAACTTCCGACTCCGGCGCGAGACTGTGGCCCACAGGCGAAATCTTCTTTTCTTCATCGCCCAAGTCCCAAATTGCCGCTCCCGCTTCGTAGGTGGAATAATAATACGGTGTAAACGCTTCAAATTCAGCGGCACAGGTATCGACTGTTTTGTAAATCGGAATTACGCCTAACTCTTTGCGGTAAGCGCGAACTTGATCTTCCGATGTTTTGGTGGCGTAAGCAATTTGGCGATCGCTAAATCCCAACTGCTTTACTTCAAACATCGTCTCTTTTGTCAACTCTTGCAACCGCGTTCGTTTCAAGAACTTCTCCGTTTCCAGCAATTCCTGCATTTTATCCAAAAACCAAGGGTCGATTGCTGTGAACTCGAAGATATCTTCCACCGACATTCCCATCATCATCGCGTGGCGAACTGTAAAAATGCGATCGGGATTTGGCGTCCGCAATCCGGCGCGAATTTGTTCCAAACTCGGCAACTTTTCCGGTTTATCGCAGCCGAAACCTGCACGGCCTGTTTCTAATCCCCGCAGCGCTTTTTGGAAGGATTCGTTGAAGCTGCGCCCTATCGCCATTACCTCCCCAACCGACTTCATTTGCGTTGTCAGAGTCGGTTCGGAACCGGGGAACTTTTCAAAGGCAAATCGGGGAATCTTCGTCACCACGTAGTCAATTGTCGGCTCAAAAGACGCCGGAGTTTTCTTGGTGATATCGTTGGAAATTTCGTCTAGGCTGTAACCTACCGCTAATTTGGCCGCCATTTTTGCAATGGGGAAACCAGTTGCTTTCGAGGCCAAGGCGGAGGAACGGGAAACCCGAGGGTTCATTTCAATAACGATGAAATCTCCGTTGACAGGATTGACGGCAAATTGAATATTGGAACCGCCGGTTTCAACTCCGATTTCGCGAATAATTTTCACCGAAGCATCTCGCAGGCGCTGATATTCTTTGTCTGTGAGAGTTTGCGCCGGGGCGACAGTGATAGAATCGCCAGTGTGGACGCCCATCGGGTCGAGATTCTCGATCGAACAAATAATCACCACATTATCTGCCAAATCTCGCATTACTTCGAGTTCGTACTCTTTCCAACCAATCAAAGATTGTTCGATCAAAATTTGCGATACTGGACTGGCATCAATCCCGCCTTGTGCCATTTCTTCAAACTCTTCTTGATTGTAAGAAATGCCGCCTCCCGTGCCGCCCATTGTAAAAGCAGGACGAATAATTAACGGATAACTGCCGATTTGGTGACCAATTGCTTTGGCTTCGTCGAGAGTATTAGCAATTCCCGAAGGGCAAACTGCGACGCCAATTCGCGCCATCGCTTCCTTAAATAATAGCCGATCTTCGGCCATTTCAATTGCTGGCAACTTAGCACCAATCAACTCAACTTTGTACTTTTCTAAAACGCCATTTTTAGCGACTGCCACTGCTAAATTTAGCGCCGTTTGACCGCCCATAGTCGGTAAAATTGCTTGAGGTCTTTCTTTAGCGATGATTTGTTCGAGGATGGCCGGCGTTAGAGGTTCGATGTAAATACGATCGGCAGTTTCCGGATCGGTCATAATCGTTGCCGGGTTGGAATTCACCAACACTACTTCAAAACCTTCTTCTCGCAAAGCTTTACAAGCTTGTGTCCCTGAATAGTCAAATTCACACGCTTGACCGATAACAATTGGGCCGGAACCAATGAGAAGAATCTTTTTTAAGTCTTGACGACGGGGCATAGGTTCGTAATTGGTAATTGGACAAGGTTGAGGATTAATTTGATATTTTGAATCACTCTTAGAAACAAGCTTTCTAAGCTGTTTCACCAAAAGCTTACTCAAAATAGTGCAAGTTTTGCTGTTAATGTGAAATTGTGCACCATTATCAGCATTTTGGAAGCAGAACCTCGCAACTCCGGCTGACAGACACCCGCAGCTAACCAAAAATATTGATGAGAAAAGGGTGCAGTCGATCGGTAAATCCAGACTATTTTAAGTGTTGCGGTCAAATCGTGTTCTAAAATACACAATCCCTGTATTCCGCCGGATTAATCATTGTAGAGACTTCGACCAAGGCCTGTCCTGACTATGGGGAACGGGTAGAATTAACCGGCTTAGAGGATGAAATTTTTCGTAGCTTGCGGGGCGTCCCGCCATCGCCCTCCGAGGATGTCAAAACCGTATATCCAGCCATGTAGACGGGGCGATGGAGGGCACGGCATTGCCGTGTCCCTACCTTATTTGATCAAATTTTTAGGCTTTGCGCGATCGGCGAATGAGTACACTTATAACTTGTCCCGGCTTTGCACCTCGCTGCGGCGGGCTCCAATCCCCGACGGCGGCAAATCCTAGTCGGTACAAGGTGTGGATGGTTTCTAACACGGCTGCGCGGGAACCGACAACCGTGATCCGCACGACTTCCTGTTCCGATACTGCTGAGGCGTCATTTGGACGCGCGGAAAAGTTATCGTCAGGTACGAATTCCTGTGACATAATATGGTCTCCTGGTTTTTGGTTTTCTAGGAAAACCCAAAAACCCAGCCGCCCCGCACGGTAACACAGAGCAGGGCGGCTACAGAGAGTGTTAAAATTCTCCATTAGCCTCCAGACTGGTTAGCTCAGTTTGGCGGTTAGCTGTCCATTGCTGTTGGTAGCAGCTTTGGGCAGTGCAACTAGATTTTTGAGCGACGTAGGCTGCTTGCTCTTTGAGCAAAGCAGCCTTAATTTCACAGCGTAGCCGCAGATGGGGGCCGCCGTCAATCGATTTAAGATTTTGGATTTTAGATTTTAGATTGAGATTTTCACCCTTTCCCGTCTCCTCCTCTCCCACTCTCCCCCTCCCCCGTCTCCCACTCTCCCCGTCTCCCACTCTCCCTCTGGCTCAACCCAACCTACTCGATGAGGGAATGGGCCGAGGAAGAGGTAAAATATGGAATCGTTCCAAAAGCTTAAAATCAAAAATCAAAAATACAGATATGCCTAGAACTCCCAGTGAATATTCCGTGCACCTGTTGATTGAGGGCGGCCACCGCGAAGAAATCCGTTTCGCAACGCTGCAAGATTTTCAACAGTGGTATAAAACTCTGGTTCCCAAACAAGATTCGTCAGAATTTGTTAATGTCCCGATCAAAAATATTCAAGGCGAATACATGGTAGTTCGGCCTACCAGCATTCTCGCAATTCGCGTAGAACCGGTATTTACTTCTAGCGTCGAGCGATACGAGGAATAAGGAAAATCATCAATTGAGTAGGGAAAATTGGAAATTGAACAAGATTTTTCGCTATCAGCTATTAGCGATCGCCTGTTGCGTTTTGGCGATCGCTTTTTCGGTACCCGTAGTTGCAGCCCCGCCGCTGCAACCCATTAGTCTAAATCAATTGCAAGCTGGCGAGTCGGATGAGCTCGCCTTTGATGCTCAAATCTGGGGCGAAAATGGCAAACCGGGCGATCGGGAATTGCTGTTAAAGTCGATCGACAACAGCCTCCGCTATCTCGATACATCGGCCGCCGGCAGTGGTTACAGCCGCTATCCAGTAGCAGGAGTTACGCGCGATCGAGTTCGCCGTTCCCTCGATCGATTCCGCCAATTAGTTGTCAGTTCCACAACCCCTGCACAACTTCAGGAATCTGTCAAGCGAGAATTTGTATTTTATAAATCCACGGGCAAAGATGGCAAAGGAACAGTCGCATTTACAGGTTATTTCGAGCCGACTTACGCAGCATCTCGCACGCCTAATTCCGAATACCGTTATCCCCTGTACCGGATGCCGCCAAACATGGCATCTTGGCCGAAACCTCACCCGACAAGATTAGATTTGGAAGGCGCAGATGCTTTGCAGGGAAGCAAAGGATTGCTGCGAGGATTAGAATTAGTCTGGTTGCGCGATCGATTCCAAGCATTTCTCGTGCACGTCCAAGGTTCTGCGAGATTGCAGTTAACAGATGGTAGCGTGATGACCGTCGGTTTCGCCGGCAAAACCAGTCACAGTTATACAGGAGTTGGGCGAGAATTAGTTAAAGACGGAAAGTTTACTTTAGAAGAGTTGAATTTGCCGAAACTAAAGGAATATTTCACCAACTTTCCCGCAGAGATGAACAAATATTTGCCAAAAAATGAAAGCTTTGTATTCTTCCGGGATACTAATGGAGTTCCAGCCACAGGCAGCATTGGAGTGCCTGTAACTGCCGAAAGGTCGATCGCCACCGATAAAGCCTTAATGCCCCCCGGTGCACTAGCATTAATTAGTACAAAACTCCCTTATCCGAATGCGGCGGGACAACTCGAACAAAATGCCGTGAATCGGTACGTTTTGGATCAAGATACTGGCGGTGCAATCAAAGGTGCGGGGAGAGTTGACATATTTATGGGAACGGGGAATTTAGCGGGCGATAGGGCCGGTTATATCAACTCAACTGGAGCACTGTATTATCTGCTTTTAAAGTAGATTTATTCTACTTCATGTGGTTGTTTGCTGTGCGTCGCAATCCAGGACACGGCACTGCCGTGTCCCTTGTATGTTAAGAGTAGTCTGGTGGAAGACGATGAAAAAGTCTATCTGCTTCGGTCAGGTGAAGCTGGCGTGTCCCTGAGACCTTAATGAGTCTGTTGCGTAGATTAGCTCCCTAGATCCGAACGGTGACTGGTTTGATCCTGACACTGGACAGTATCTTAGGCCACTTTTTAAGTTGAGCCTGCA
>NZ_JAUBQW010000226.1:0-5319 GCF_036701485.1 Microcoleus sp. Pol11C3
GGGATAAAAAACCCTGGCGATGACCTACTCTTGCATGGCTTAGGCCACACTACCATTGGCGCAGCTGCGTTTCACTTCCGAGTTCGGGATGGGATCGGGTGGTTCCACAGCGCTATGGTCGCCAGGGAGAGGGTGGAGGGTCGCAGTGGCTGGGTCGGTGGATTGACGGAGTTATGCGCTCACGCTCTCAAAGGGGGGACGTAGCGAACATTTTTTGGTTTGGTTGTCATCGACAACGTGTTGTCGAGGATAAGGCGTCTTGAGGTTATATGATCAAGCCTCACGGATCATTAGTATCAGTTAGCTCAACAGGTTGCCCTGCTTACACACCTGACCTATCAACCACCTAGTCTTGATGGTTCCTTTAGGGGACTTGAAGTCCCGGGAGATCTCATCTTGAGGCACGCTTCCCGCTTAGATGCTTTCAGCGGTTATCGTTTCCGACCATAGCTACCCGGCAATGCCATTGGCATGACAACCGGAACACCAGGGGGTCGTCCACTCCGGTCCTCTCGTACTAGGAGCAGCCCCTCTCAAATCTCCAACGCCCACGACAGATAGGGACCGAACTGTCTCACGACGTTCTGAACCCAGCTCGCGTACCACTTTAAATGGCGAACAGCCATACCCTTGGGACCGACTACAGCCCCAGGATGTGATGAGCCGACATCGAGGTGCCAAACACCGCCGTCGATATGAACTCTTGGGCGGTATCAGCCTGTTATCCCCGGAGTACCTTTTATCCGTTGAGCGATGGCCCTTCCATACAGAACCACCGGATCACTAAGACCTACTTTCGTACCTGCTTGATCCGTCGATCTTGCAGTCAAGCACGCTTATGCCTTTGCACACAGTGCGCGATGTCCGACCGCGCTGAGCGTACCTTCGTGCTCCTCCGTTACTCTTTGGGAGGAGACCGCCCCAGTCAAACTACCCACCATACATGGTCCCCGGCCCGGATAACGGGCCCAGGTTAGAACGTCAAGCACATCAGGGTGGTATTTCAAGGATGGCTCCATGCGAACTAGCGTCCACACTTCATAGCCTCCCACCTATCCTACACAGACGAACTCAACGTTCAATGTAAAGCTATAGTAAAGGTTCACGGGGTCTTTCCGTCTTGCCGCGGGAACGCTGCATCTTCACAGCGATTTCAATTTCACTGAGTCTTGGGTGGAGACAGCGCCGCTGTCGTTACGCCATTCGTGCAGGTCGGAACTTACCCGACAAGGAATTTCGCTACCTTAGGACCGTTATAGTTACGGCCGCCGTTTACCGGGGCTTCGATCAAGAGCTTCGCCTTGCGGCTAACCCCATCAATTAACCTTCCGGCACCGGGCAGGCGTCACACCCTATACGTCCACTTTCGTGTTTGCAGAGTGCTGTGTTTTTGATAAACAGTCGCAGCGGCCTGGTTTCTGCGGCCTTGACAAGCTCAGCTATGCATATAGCCACCTATCAAGGCGTACCTTCTCCCGAAGTTACGGTACCATGTTGCCTAGTTCCTTCACCCAAGTTCTCTCAAGCGCCTGAGAATTCTCATCCTACCCACCTGTGTCGGTTTACGGTACGGTCTGCGTGACCTGAAGCTTAGAGGCTTTTCCTGGAAGCGTGGTATCAGTGACTTCGTCCGATAGGACTCGTCTCGGTGCTCGGCATAGATGAGCGCGGATTTGCCTACGCTCAATGCCTACCTCCTTTCCCCGGGACAACCAACGCCCGGTACACCTAACCTTCTCCGTCCCCCCATCGCAGTCACGCGAGGTGCTGGAATATTAACCAGCTTCCCATCGACTACACCTTTCGGTCTCGCCTTAGGGGCCGACTCACCCTGCACCGATTAACGTTGTGCAAGGAAACCTTGGGCTTTCGGCGTGCGGGTTTTTCACCCGCATTATCGTTACTTATGTCAGCATTCGCACTTCCGATACCTCCAGCAGACTTTACAATCCACCTTCAACGGCTTACGGAACGCTCCTCTACCGCGTACATCAGAGATGTACACCCCAAGCTTCGGTATACCGCTTAGCCCCGTTAAATCTTCCGCGCAGGCCGACTCGACCAGTGAGCTATTACGCTTTCTTTAAAGGATGGCTGCTTCTAAGCCAACCTCCTGGCTGTCTGTGCCTTCCCACATCGTTTTCCACTGAGCGGTAATTTGGGGACCTTAGCTGTGGGTCTGGGTTGTTTCCCTTTTCACGACGGACGTTAGCACCCGCCGTGTGTCTCCCGCATAGTCTGTCTTGGTATTCGGAGTTTGCCATGGTTTGGTAAGTCACAATGACCCCCTAGCCATAACAGTGCTCTACCCCCAAGAAGATTCGTGCGAGGCGCTACCTAAATAGCTTTCGAGGAGAACCAGCTATCTCCGGGTTCGATTAGCTTTTCACTCCTAGCCACACCTCATCCCCTACTTTTGCAACAGGAGTGGGTTCGGGCCTCCAGTCGGTGTTACCCGACCTTCACCCTGGGCATGGCTAGATCACCCGGTTTCGGGTCTATTGCCTGCAACTATGCGCCCTATTCAGACTCGGTTTCCCTTCGCCTCCCCTATACGGTTAAGCTTGCTACAGACAATAAGTCGCTGACCCATTATACAAAAGGTACGCAGTCACCGAACAAGTCGGCTCCCACTGCTTGTACGCACACGGTTTCAGGTTCTATTTCACTCCCCTCGCCGGGGTTCTTTTCGCCTTTCCCTCACGGTACTGGTTCGCTATCGGTCGGTCAGGAGTATTTAGCCTTGGAGGATGGTCCCCCCATATTCAGACAGGGTTTCACGTGCCCCGCCTTACTCATCATCATCTATTAGGCCCTTTCACATACAGGGCTATCACCTTCTACGGCTGGCCTTTCCAAGCCATTTTGCTAGAACCTAATAGACTTCAGGGCTGGTCCCCGTTCGCTCGTCACTACTGGGGGAATCTCGGTTGATTTCTTTTCCTACGGTTACTGAGATATTTCAGTTCACCGCGTTCGCCTCGTACAGCTATGTATTCACTGCACGATACTGCCGAAGCAGTGGGTTTCCCCATTCGGACATTTCCGGATCAATGTCTGTTGCCGACTCCCCGGAACTTTTCGCAGGCTGCCACGTCCTTCATCGCCTCTGACCGCCAAGGCATCCACCGTGTGCGCTTATTCGCTTGACCATATAACCCCAAGTCGCCTCAGGGCCATCGTTTTCGCAAATAGTTACAACGATTAAACTCAATAAGGAATCCCTAGCAAGGATTCCCGCCTTAGCCTCTACGACACGTCTTGATGACAATTACGTCTCAAACGCTCGCTACGTCCCATATTTTCAAAGAACACGATGCCCGGCCTGTGCCGGTCACCTAATCTTTTGTGTGCGCTGTCATTCCACATGACCTGGCAAAACTGGTGGAGCCAGTCGGGATCGAACCGACGACCCCCTGCTTGCAAAGCAGGTGCTCTCCCAGCTGAGCTATGGCCCCGTGACAAGAATGGTGGGTCTAGGAGGACTCGAACCTCCGACCTCACCCTTATCAGGGGTGCGCTCTAACCACCTGAGCTACAGACCCAGGCCGGATCACGTTGTGGAATGCAGGAAACTTGTGCGGACGCCTGAGCAGAGGCGAACTCGTCTGTGCTCAAAAGGAGGTGATCCAGCCGCACCTTCCGATACGGCTACCTTGTTACGACTTCACCCCAGTCATGAATCACACCGTGGCAAGCGTCCTCCTTGCGGTTAGACTACCTGCTTCTGGTGCAACCCACTCCCATGGTGTGACGGGCGGTGTGTACAAGGCCCGGGAACGTATTCACCGCGGCAATGCTGATCCGCGATTACTAGCGATTCCGACTTCACGGAGTCGAGTTGCAGACTCCGATCCGGACTAGGATGGGGTTTCTGGGATTGGCTCCACCTCGCGGCTTCGCGACCCTCTGTCCCCACCATTGTAGTACGTGTGTAGCCCTGGTCGTAAGGGCCATGATGACTTGACGTCATCCCCACCTTCCTCCGGTTTGTCACCGGCAGTCTCCTTAGAGTTCCCGACTTTACTCGCTGGCAACTAAGGACAAGGGTTGCGCTCGTTGCGGGACTTAACCCAACATCTCACGACACGAGCTGACGACAGCCATGCAGCACCTGTCTCACGGTTCCCGAAGGCACCCCTCGATCTCTCAAGGGTTCCGTGGATGTCAAGACCAGGTAAGGTTCTTCGCGTTGCATCGAATTAAACCACATACTCCACCGCTTGTGCGGGCCCCCGTCAATTCCTTTGAGTTTCAGTCTTGCGACCGTACTCCCCAGGCGGCGAACTTAACGCGTTAGCTTCGACACTGAGCTCTCAATTGAGCCCAACGTCCAGTTCGCATCGTTTAGGGCGTGGACTACCAGGGTATCTAATCCTGTTTGCTCCCCACGCTTTCGTGCCTCAGCGTCAGTACTGGTCCAGATGGCTGCCTTCGCCATAGATGTTCCTCCCGATCTCTACGCATTTCACTGCTACACCGGGAATTCCACCATCCTCTACCGTACTCTAGCCTGCCAGTATCCACCGCCATTCCCAGGTTGAGCCCGGGGCTTTCACGACAGACTTAACAAACCGCCTACGCACGCTTTACGCCCAGTAATTCCGAGTAACGCTTGCACCCTTCGTATTACCGCGGCTGCTGGCACGAAGTTAGCCGGTGCTTATTCTTTGGGTACCGTCATGAACCACGGTTATTAACCACGGTCTTTTCTTCCCCAACAAAAGTGCTTTACAACCCGAAGGCCTTCTTCACACACGCGGCATGGCTGGATCAGGCTTGCGCCCATTGTCCAATATTCCCCACTGCTGCCTCCCGTAGGAGTCTGGACCGTGTCTCAGTTCCAGTGTGGCTGATCATCCTCTCAGACCAGCTACCGATCGTCGCCTTGGTGGGCCTTTACCCCACCAACTAGCTAATCGGACATCGGCTCATCTTCTCGCGCGAGGCCTTGCGGTCCCCCGCTTTCACCCTCAGGTCTTATGCGGTATTAGCGTAAGTTTCCCTACGTTATCCCCCACAAGAAGGTAGATTCCGATGTATTCCTCACCCGTCCGCCGCTCGCCACCCACAGTATTGCTACTGCTGTGCTGCCGCTCGACTTGCATGTGTTAGGCCTGCCGCCAGCGTTCACTCTGAGCCAGGATCAAACTCTTCAGTTAAAGCTTAAAGCTTTGTCTGCAGATATCCGACCTTGGCCTTACATCACTTGATTACTCAATAAATATAAAGCTTGTTGGCTAGACGTCTGCAAGAAATGGACTCATCCATCCCCCGTCAGGCGCCCGCACAAATTTCCTGCGCACACTGTCAAAGATC